>QMPO01000135.1 GCA_003648625.1 Bacteroidota bacterium | reverse complement strand
TTTCAGAAAAATTGTGCAGCATGCCACGGCATTGACAAGCAGGGTAATCCACCGGCATTCCCTTCGCTCGTTTCCGTGAGTGAACGCCTGCAAAAACATCAGGTGAAAAAGTTGCTTCAAACAGGCAGAAATGCCATGCCTTCGTTTACACATCTTTCGGAACAGGAACGAGAAGCCATAACAGGTTTTCTGTTCGGTGAAACTACTTTTGCAGAGCAGGCCACGGAAGTAGTCCCTGAACAAAACGGACAACGGCTTTTTATTGCCAACTGCTCCCGTTGCCACAAAGCCACACCGGATGATCAACAACCGCCCGATCAAAGGGAATGGGGGATGCAGCCTGCAGTACTTGGGGGTATAACCTCCCGGTATGAGTTGGAAAATTTCAGACAGATATTGAATTCAGGCCCTTGTTACATGCCTTCTTTCAGCTTTCTGGAAGATAAGGATAAAACGGACATATATGCCTGGCTTGGCTCAATTAATGCACCTCCCAGAACCGGAAACAAAATGTATAAGGGATGCCGGATGCAATGGCAAAATCATTTTTAAAACTTATTATATCTTTGAAAGATGCTGAAAAGAACTGTATTTCATCTGAACAAAATGGACTGTCCCACCGAGGAGCAGATGGTCAGGATGCAATTGAAAGATTTCCCGGAAATCAAATCTCTGACGTTTGACCTGGAAAAGCGGAATGTTACGGTCATTCACACGGAGGGGTATGAAAACATCAAAAAAGCCCTGGAAACGCTCCAACTGGGAGCCGGGCTGCTGGAAACCGGGAAAGCGGAAAAAATCAGTGATTTAACTATGCGGGATGCCGAATCTGAAAAGCGCCAGCGGAATTTGCTGTGGACGGTACTAATAATCAATTTCGGTTTTTTCATCATCGAAATAACCACTGGATTTTTGTCGCGCTCCATGGGATTAGTAGCTGATTCTTTGGATATGCTGGCCGATTCGCTGGTTTACGGACTAAGCCTCTGGGCAGTTGGCTCCACAATGCTGCGTAAGAAGAAAGTTGCCAAAATGAGTGGCTATTTTCAGTTATTACTTGCTTTTCTGGGACTCGTTGAAGTGGTCAGAAGATTTATCGGGTTCGTAGAAACGCCCGACTTTCGAATGATGATCATCGTTTCCGTGTTGGCGTTGATCGCCAATTCAGTTTGTCTTTACCTGCTGCAAAAATCAAAAAGCAAGGAAGCTCACATGAAAGCCAGCATGATCTTCACGTCCAATGATGTTATAATAAATTCAGGTGTTATTGCAGCAGGCATCCTGGTATTTCTTACCAATTCAAAATATCCTGATCTGATTATTGGTACGTTAGTTTTTTTAATTGTGGTGCGCGGCGCTTTCCGTATATTGAAACTAGGAAAATAAATGTAGCTTTGTTGAAACATGGACACTACAACTTTGAATATCAAAAACATGGTTTGTAACCGCTGCATATGGGCGGTAGAACGTGAGCTAAAAAAGCTTGGGGTAAAACCGTTAAAAGTGGTGTTGGGCGAAGCCGTTATAGAAGGAACGATAGATGAAGATACACTTAGACAGGCAGACGTGAACCTGCAGAGAATTGGCTTCGAACTGATCGATGACAGGAAAAGCAAGCTGATCGAAAGTATCCGGACCGAAGTAATTAATTACATCCATTATGATCCCGAACTCGTTGGCAATATTAACTTTTCCGATCATCTTTCACAAAAACTCGGCTATGATTATTCATACCTAAGCAGCCTGTTTTCTTCCGTTGAAGGCATTACAATCGAAAAATATATCATCCTGCAGCGCATCGAAAAGGTGAAAGAGCTGCTTATTTATGACGAACTTACGTTGAGTGAGATAGCATACCGAACTGGGTACAGCAGTGTACAGCACCTTTCCAACCAGTTCAGGAAAATCATCGGCATGAGCCCTACTTATTTTAAAAAATTACAGAAAAAAAGACGAAAACCGCTGGATAAGGTCTGAGAAAGGTCATATGAGGTTGCACCGACCGGCTTAATTAACTATTTTTGTTCGTACATTTACGAATATCATGGCAAATTCTGAATACTTAACCGAAGAGCAAAAAAAATTCGCCCGTTATGCCAAAGCCATGGGGCATCCTATCCGAATGTATATCCTCAATATCTTAGCAAAACAATCATGCTGCTACAGTGGTGATCTGAGCGACGTGCTTCCCATTGCCAAATCCACCCTTTCGCAACACCTCAAAGAACTTAAAGAAGCCGGATTGATACAGGGAGAAATTGAAGCACCAAAAATTAAATATTGCCTGAACAGAAAAAACTGGGAAGAAGCCAGGACATTATTTGGTAGATTGTTTTTTGAAGCAGGTGGGTAGATTAACTATTAATCTCACCAGCGTTCTTAAGGCTCATTTTTGCAGCAACCGGCCCCAGCAATTCATGAATAATTGTAGCTCCGAGAACAACATTCAGGATTAGATCGGAAAATTCGGAAAACACCGGATTTTGGTTCATCATCAGGGCAAGCCCAACAACAATTCCCCCTTGTGGTAACAATCCACCGGTTACATCTCTTCTGACAACCTTGGGCGAATGGGCCAGCAACCCACCTCCGAAGACACCCAAAGCTTTCCCTGCAAAACGAAAGATGATGAATGCCAGTACCAGCCAATACACTGAACCGAGCGAATCAAAATTAAGTTTCAGCCCGCTAATTGTAAAGAATAAAGTAAAAATAATTTCATCTGTATATCGTTCAAGTACCCTGAAAATGGCATCCTGTCGTGGGTTAAAGTTAACAACTACAACGCCTACCGTCATTGTGGCAAGCAATTCATCTATATTTAAATAACCAGCCACACCGAAGGTTATAAACAAAATACCCGCCAGAATGACGAGCAACACTCCGTCCTCTTCCCTTTTTACCAGTCCTGTAATAAAATTCAATAGCATACCAAATCCTATGCCCAGAACCACTCCTCCCGCAATCGACAAAAACGGTTGTATAACCGTTGAGAAAACTACAGGTTCCTGGCTTATTAATGCTACCGCAACAGCAGTAGCGAGGCTATAATTCACAATTCCCAGAACATCATCAAACACAGCTACCCCCATAATGGTAGACATTACAGGTCCTTTGGCTTTAAATTCTGTTTTAACGGCCAGGGTAGCTGAAGGATCTGTCGGAGAAGCCAGTGACCCCAGCAACAATGCTACCGGAAGAAACAAACCTATAAATGAATTGCCGGAAAACGGGTTCATAAAATAGAAAAATACCAGCAGGCCTCCTGCCGTGATTAAAAAAGCCAATTCCGCTTCCAGCAATGTGATGTAAAGAATTTCTTTCCCCATTTCCTTAAGTTTAGGAAACAATAAAGAACCACCCACCGAAAACGTGATAAACGAAAGAGCCATATTGGTCAACACATTGGTATTGTCAGTGAACTCAACCGGAATTACACCAAAAAAACCGGGGTTTAAAAAAATACCAGCCAGGATGTATCCTGTAACCTTTGGCAGGCCAACAAGCTTGGCCAGCTCGCCGCCAATAAAACCTGCAAACAGGATGAGGCCAAATAACAAAGTTGTATCCATCGTATGTTGCAACAAATATGGTAAAAATTTCTTCAATGTTTTCAATAAACTAAATTATTAGGGACAAAAAGGAAAACTTCGGTGTATAATACCCGTAATTGAGCAAGACCTTATCAGCATAATTTTAATTTTTTTAACGTTTAATCAGGGAAAACCATAACAACTTAAGCCTAATTCTGCATAGTTTTGTATTGTTGTTTATCGTAATATATATGATTAGTTAATCTTAACCTATTACAATGTCCGTTAGATTAAACAGAAAACCCCTTGTTTTTTATCCGAACCCGAAGCGTACTATCACACGATTTTATTTTACGGATGATGAAAAAGCTACTCAGGTTATACAAAAGGTTTTAAAGTTATCCCCGGATGAAATATATTTTGAGTTACAGCGGGTTTTAAGAGATTTCTCAACACGACACCGGCAAATAACCAAAGTGTTCGAAACACATTTTAACAATGTCAAACACCTGCTTAAAAGTATTAAAGTTGATCTGGAGTCTTTGCCCGACAATACAAAACTGCTGATTGGCGCCTATTTTACGCATGAGTATTCAGTTGAAGCCGCAGCCTACTTCAATCCGTCTATAGTGGAACACCCTGACCAGCACGGAATGGCTGAAAACGAAAAACGTATCATAGTCAGCTTCAGAGCAACGGGTGAGGGGCACATATCCTCTATCGTTTTCAGAGAAGGGGTCATTGATGCCAACAATAACCTGTTGTTTAAGGAACCGGGCAATCTGGATGAAATGCCTGAGTGCATAAAACGAACCGTTTATAATAAAAAATCGTTTACCAGGAAGCTGGATGAGATGGACATCCATAAAAACATTGTGGACCTCGTGCTGGATAAGTTAAAGAGTAAATTTACCTATGGAGAACTGCAGGCAAGCATCAGTGAAACGTTGAAAGATGTAACGCTCACACCCACTAAACGAAAAGTAATTGAAGAAATCAATTGGGTGGCAGACTCTCATTATGAAATGACCTTCTCTTTAAACACAGCTCTTTCCGAAAGAGTGATCTTTCCGATCTCATACAGTGAGAGGAACGGTATTGAGGATGCCCGATTTGTCAGGTTTACGGATGATGATGGTGAGGTGACTTATTATGCCACATATACAGCATATAATGGATATGCAATACTGCCAAAATTGATTGCCACCAAAGATTTCTACTATTTTAAAATTTCACCGCTTAACGGAAAGTATGCTCAAAATAAAGATATGGCGCTTTTCCCCAGGAAAATCAACGGAAATTATGCTATGGTCGGGCGCTACGACGGCGTGAACAATTACATTATGTTCTCTGACAAGGTAAACTTGTGGAAAGAAGCCCAACTATTACAAGAACCTTCATTCCCATGGGAATTTATACAAATCGGCAACAGTGGCTCGCCCGTTGAAACTCCGGAAGGATGGCTGCTGATAACACACGGTGTTGGACCGATGCGTACCTATTCACTGGGCGCTGTCCTGCTCGACCTTGAGCATCCCGAAAAAGTGATCGGGCACCTAAAGTATCCGTTGATGATGCCCAACGAAAAAGAACGGGAAGGCTATGTACCTAATGTAATCTATTCCTGCGGGTCTATTATTCACAACGAAGAGTTGATTATTCCTTACGCCATGTCCGATTACGCTTCATCGTTCGTATCTGTACCTTTGCAGGAATTGCTTGAAGAATTGAAAAATAATCATAATAATAAGACATAAAACTAAGGAAAGGGGAGCGTATGAACTCTAAACTTGTGTTTGTAACAACTTATCCACCACGCGAATGTGGCATTGCCACATTTACAACAGACCTTATCAATGCCATCAGGAGCCAGATGGACGACAGCATTGAAATTGAAGTGTGTGCTCTGGAAGATGGCCCTCAGGAATTTGATTACCAAAAAGAAGTAAAATATGTGATCGACACCAACCATCCGGCGCAATATGTTGAGGTGGCGCAAAAAATCAACGAAGACCACCAAGTGAAAGCAGTGATGATTGAACATGAATACGGGCTTTTTGCGGGTGAATACGGCGATTATATTTTTAATTTACTGGACCTTCTGGAAAAACCTTTTATCGTGACTTTCCACACAGTATTGCCCAACCCTGATGAAAAAAGGCTGCACATTGTAAAGTTGATAGCAGCTAAAGCCAGCAATATTCTGGTCATGACCAACAACTCAAGGAAACTTCTACTTTCTGATTATCAATTACCAAAAGATAAGGTTTTTGTTATACCCCACGGAACGCACCTGGTTTTATGGAGACACAAAGAGAAAGCGAAGGAAAGACTCGGGTTCGGCCACAGGCCTGTTCTGGCAACTTTCGGACTTCTTGGCTGGAATAAGAGCATAGAAACAGCCCTTGAAGCCCTGGCCGAAATAAAAAAACAATTTCCTGATATTCTCTATCTTGTTCTGGGGAAAACACATCCGGGTTTAGTAAAACACGAAGGGGAAAAATACAGAAAATTCCTGGAAAAAAAGGTCGGGGAACTCAAACTAAAAGAAAATGTTAAATTCGTCAACCATTTCCTTGAACTGGACGAATTACTGGATTACCTGAGCATTACAGATATTTACCTCTTTACTTCAAAAGATCCCAATCAGGCTGTAAGCGGCACTTTTGCCTATGCCATGAGCAGCGCCTGTCCCATTATTGCCACGCGCATTCCACACGCCAAAGAATTGTTAACAGCTGATACAGGAATACTCGTGGACTTTGAACAACCCGCTCAGATTGCTACGGCTGCTATTCATCTGTTGAAAGATAAAAAACTCCGTCAACAGATGGGGCGCAATGCTTTTCACAAAACAAGGTACACCATTTGGGAAAATGTAGCCAACGAAACCATGTCGCTTTTCCGACCATTTATCGAACATTCCAATTTTCGCTACCGTATCCCTCCCATCAATCTGGAACACATCAAACATATGACGACCGACAGGGGCTTCATCCAGTTTTCGGATATTGATATTGCCGACAGAAGCACAGGTTACACCCTCGACGACAACGCCAGGGCCCTTGTTGCAATGTGCCGGCATTACGAGCTTTTCCGATCGACATCTGACTTAAAACTAATACAAATTTACCTGGATTTCATAGTGTATTGTCAGAAATCAAATGGAAGTTTTATCAATTATGTTGAGGATGACGGCACCATAAACATCAGGAATAACATGGAAAACCTGGAAGATGCCAATGGACGGGCTGTTTGTGCGCTGGGATACTTCCTCTCCAGGGATATTTTTGATGAATCACTACTTGAAAAGGCAGAAAAAAGCATGCAAAAAGCATTGGAAAACATAGCAGACATCCGTTCGCCCCGTTCCATGGCTTTTCTCATTAAAGGACTGTATTTTTATAATCTGAAAAAAGAGGACAAAAAACTTGTCAAACTCATCAACCTCTTTACCGGTCGCCTGCTCGATAATTTTAATAAGGTAGCCGATAAAAACTGGCACTGGTTCGAAGAATACCTGACCTATGCCAATGCACTACTTCCCGAAGCCATGCTGTATGCATGGAAAGCAACCGGAAACATCAGTTACCATATTATTGCCAAAGCCACCTTTGATTTTCTTTTGTCCAAAATTTATAAGAATGGCCAAATCCGGGTCATTTCCAACGATGGCTGGTTCCAAAAAAATAAAAAGAATAAGGAAGGTTTTGGTGAACAACCCATAGATGTGGCCAAGACCATTATCGCACTTGACCTGTTTTATTCGGAACTGGGTGAATCGCAATACCTCGTCAAGCTAAATATAGCCTTCGACTGGTTCATGGGACTGAACCGTCTAAACCAGATTGTGTACAATCCGGCCACCGGTGGCTGTTACGACGGCCTTGAAAAACGCGGTGTCAACCTGAACCAGGGAGCTGAAAGTACCATCTCGTATTTAATGGCCCGCTTAATCATGGAAAACTATTACTTTGACAAGAAGCGTAAAACCAGCCGTCCTGATTTTCACGAGGAACAATTGAGAAGACTCCTGAAAAGACGGTAAAAAAATCATACCCTTAAAACACCTTCATTTTCAAGTTTTTCTGCTATTATTAAAAAATTATCAAAAAACACTTGATATTTGAAAAAATAGATTTATTTTTGCAAGCAAATACTTACTTATGATACGCAAATCAACAGATGTCAGACAAGTGGAAATCAAGTCCGCCGTACTGGCTATTATATTTAGAGACGGTCTGAAGAAGGTGTCAACAAAGAATATAGCAAAGGAAGTCGGTATCAGCGAAGGCAGTATTTTCAGGCATTTTGCATCTAAAAATGAGATTATTCTTTCCATAATGGATGATGTAATCAGTGACCTGATTGAAAGCCTCCGCAGAATTTC
>QMPO01000134.1 GCA_003648625.1 Bacteroidota bacterium | reverse complement strand
TTTTCTCGGCCATACCTTCTTCCACTGCTTTGATTTCTTCCCTGATCGTTTTCATAGCCTCGACAAAATAATTCAGTTCACTTAGCGACTCACTTTCTGTGGGCTCTACCATCAGTGTACCGTGAACAGGAAAAGCAACAGTAGGAGCATGGAAGCCATAGTCCATCATCCGTTTGGCAATATCCACCACCGTGATACCGGCTGTTTTACTGAACTGGTTGCAGTCAAGGATCATCTCGTGACCTACACGACCATTTTTACCTGTATATAAAATAGGATAATAATCTTTCAGTTGATGCAGCAGGTAATTGGCATTCAAAATAGCATATTTAGTGGCCTCAGTCAAACCTTTGCCGCCAAGCAACTTCAGATATCCGTACGAAATCAGTAAAACGAGTGCGCTCCCGAATGGTGCCGAAGCAATTGCAGGAATACCCTTTGCGCCTCCGGTTTCAACAAATAAGTGTGACGGGAGAAATTCTTTCAGATGTTCAGCTACGCCAATTGGTCCGACACCGGGGCCACCCCCGCCGTGCGGAATGCCAAATGTTTTATGCAGATTCAAATGGCAGACGTCCGCGCCGATAAATCCGGGGCTTGTTAACCCCACCTGTGCGTTCATATTGGCGCCATCCATATATACTTGTCCGCCGTTGTCATGGATGATTTTTATCAGATCGACAATGCCTTCTTCGAACACACCGTGTGTGGAAGGGTAGGTGACCATAATGGCCGAAAGACTTTCTTTGTTTGCTTCCGCTTTTTCACGCAGATCGTCCATGTCAATATTTCCGCGTTCATCAGTTTTCACCACCACTACCTGCATACCTGCCATCACAGCACTGGCCGGATTGGTTCCATGTGCTGATGCAGGGATCAGACAAATATTTCGGTGTCCTTCCCCTTTGTTTTTTTGATATTCCCTGATGACCATCAATCCCGTATATTCACCGGCTGCACCCGAGTTGGGCTGGAAAGAGATAGCGGAAAATCCCGTAACTTCACAAAGGATTCTCTCCATCTCATCAATCAGCAGTTTGTATCCTGTTGCCTGGTTTGCCGGGACAAACGGATGCATGTCCGTAAATTCAGGCCAGCTAACCGGTATCATTTCTGTAGCAGCATTGAGTTTCATGGTACACGACCCCAGCGGAATCATCGAACGATTCAGAGCAATGTCTTTATTTTCCAGTTTTTTCAGATAACGCATCATCTCGGTTTCCGAATGATATGTGTTGAAAACCAGATGTTCCATAAAAGAAGAGGTTCGCCGGTGGTTTATCAGGATATATTCTGAATTGCTTTCTTCAAAGGGTTCGAATTTCAGCTCAAAGGTTTCTTTGCCTGCTGCTTTGGCCAAAATGGCGGTAATAAGTGCTATATCGTTTTCCGAAGTTGTTTCGTCGATACTGATACCGATGTATTTTTCATCTTCAAAATACCTGAAGTTGACACCGTTGTTCAGGGCTGTTTCACGAATTGTTTCCTGATCAATTTGCTCAGGTAACTGAATGTACAGGGTGTCGAAGAAATATTTATTCAACTGCTGATAGCCGAGTTTCTCGGCGGCTTTATTCAATCCAACAGTAAGCATGTGAACTTTTGCGGCAATCCGTCTGATGCCTTCTTTCCCATGATATACACCGTAGAATCCTGCCATGATAGCCAACAATGCCTGGGCGGTGCAGATATTGGATGTAGCACGCTCGCGCTTGATATGCTGTTCACGTGTTTGCAGTGCCATCCGGTAGGCGTTGTTTCCGTTTACATCTTTTGAGATACCAATAATCCGACCTGGAATAAACCTTTTAAATTCTTCCGTAGTGGCATAAAAAGCAGCATGAGGACCACCATATCCCAGAGGCACACCGAAACGCTGTGAATTTCCAAAAACAACTTGTGCTCCCCACTCACCCGGTGGTGTCAGCAATGCCAGGCTCAACAAATCGGCAGCCACAGCCACAGGTACATTGGCTTCGTTTGCTTTGGTAATAATACCGGAATAATCCCTGATCAGTCCTTTTTGGTCAGGATATTGTACCATGCAACCAAAGGTGTCTTCTGTAAAATCAAAATCTTCTTCAGCGCAAATTACCAGGTTGATATCTCGTGATGCCGCTCTGATCTTTAAAATATCCAGTGTTTGCGGAAACATTTCCGATGATACAAGAAACTTATTGGCTCCGGCTTTGGCAAGTGCTCTTGGCCGGGCATGAAAGAACATCAGCATAGCTTCGGCTGCTGCCGTCCCTTCATCTAAAAGTGAAGCGTTAGCCAGCGGTAATCCGGTGAGGTCTGATATCATTGTCTGAAAGTTCAGCAGGGCTTCCAGTCTTCCCTGCGATATTTCAGCCTGATACGGTGTATACGAAGTGTACCAGCCGGGATTCTCAAATACATTACGTAAAATGACAGAAGGCACTATGGTATTATAATACCCCAGGCCAATATATGATTTAAAGACTTTGTTTTTTTTCGCCAGTAACCTGATATGATTCAGGTATTCGTACTCCGTCATACCATCGTCAAGAGGTAACTCTTTCTTTAACCGGATAGCCTCCGGAATCGTTTCATCTACCAGTTGGTCAACCGATGAGAGTCCCATCGTTTGTAACATTTCCTGCTCTTCGGAAGGGCTTGGGCCTATATGCCGGGAAAGAAATTCGTTATTCTTCATATGTGAAAAAATTAACATGTAACACTGCGTGCAAAAGTAGGTTATTTCGATCTACTTTACTGGTAAAACAGCATGCTATTTTCTACGGATTTTACTGATTTTATTAACAGATGAAAAAACAAAAAAGGAGGACAAATGCCCTCCTTTCAATAAATTTATTTTGGTTATGATTTATTGGTTAATCCGCATCTTATAGAACGACCTGTATACGAAATAAAGAGCTACCATAAGGAAACCAACACCAAAATAAACTGCAATATCTCTGAAATGTACCGACAGAGCGATTTCCATGGCTAACAAACCGAAAAGAGTAGTAAACTTAATTACTGGGTTCATGGCCACCGAAGAAGTATCCTTATACGGATCGCCAACAGTATCACCTACAACGGAGGCAGCATGTAAATCGGTACCTTTTTCCTGCATGTCCACTTCGATCACTTTCTTGGCATTGTCCCACGATCCGCCTGCATTAGCCATAAATATAGCCTGGAAAAGTCCGAAGAAGGCAATAGAGAGCAGGTATCCGATGAAAAGTGATACAGGTAATGAATGCTCTATGGCTTCTGCTCCTGTCATCTCTTCCGTTAATCCTGCCGGAGCTGCTATGAAAGCAAAAGCAAGGGCAAATGAGAACAGTGCTATAAAGATATTCCACATTCCTTTTTGTGCATAAAGCGTACATATCTGAACAACCTCCTTTGATTTGGCAACGTCAGCCTTTTTAGGGGCATTGGGGTCGAGGTTAATGTTTTTCTTTATGTAATCCGTTGCGCGGGCAGCACCTGTGGTTACAGCCTGGATTGAAGCTCCGGTAAACCAGTAAATAACGGCACCGCCAAGCAAAAATCCGAGAATCGTATAGGGATTCAGGACATTCAGGATCATTTCTGGTGCAACTCCCAATGTCTTATTGATGACCAGGATCAGTGAAAAGATCATAGTAGTAGCACCAACAACGGCTGTGCCGATCAATACAGGTTTAGCTGTGGCTTTAAAGGTGTTCCCTGCACCGTCATTGGCTTCAAGATAATATTTTGATTTTTCGAAATCCGGTTTAAAGCCGAAATCTTTTTCAATTTCTAATGTAACCTCTTTCTTGTTTTCCTCGATCAGAGAAAGCTCATAGATTGATTGTGCATTATCTGTTACAGGTCCGTAACTGTCAACCGCAATGGTAACAGGACCCATACCCAGGAATCCGAAAGCCACCAGCCCGAAGGCAAAGATCGAAGGATAGATCATAATATTTACCAGTCCAAAGGTACTTGCGTAGTAACCAACGAACATAAGTAAAAAGAACACCATACCCATCCAGAAAGCACTGAAGTTTCCGGCAACGAGCCCCGAAAGAATGTTTAATGAAGCGCCTCCTTTTTTGGAAGCTTCAACCACTTCATTTACATGTTTGGATTTAGGACTTGTAAATATTTTTGTGAACTCTGGTATCAATGCAGCTCCAAGTGTACCTGCGCTGATAATCACCGAAAGGACAATCCACATGTTATGTGGCAGGTCATAGATGGTAAAGTAACTGGCCAGGAAAGTGGCAATGATGGAAAATAATGATGTAATCCAGACAAGTGAAGTCAGAGGTTTTTCAAAGTCGAGTTCGTCAGCATTCTTATATTTTGCATTTGTGATCCAGCCGTTCACCCAGTAGGAAAAAACGGATGTCATGACCATTAGAATACGCATAACAAATATCCATGTCAGTAATTCTACTTGCAGAGAAGCATCGGCAACTGCCAGAACGATGAAGGAGATGAGAGCTACACCCGTAACACCGTATGTTTCAAAACCATCAGCAGTAGGTCCTACACTGTCGCCGGCATTGTCACCAACACAGTCAGCAATAGTCCCCGGGTTACGCGGGTCATCTTCGCCAATTTTAAAAATCACTTTCATCAGGTCGGACCCGATATCGGCAATTTTGGTGAAAATACCACCAGCGATCCTTAAAGCAGAAGCTCCGAGCGATTCACCAATGGCAAAACCGATGAAACTCGCTCCAGCATATTCCCCCGGAACGAACATCAGAATGATCAGCATCATAGTAAGTTCCAGCGAGATCAATACAACGCCGATACTCATTCCTGCATTCAAAGGAATATTAAGCAGTTTGATGGGTTTCCTTTCCAGCGAAGCAAAAGCCATTCGCGAGTTTGCCAGTGTATTCATCCTGATACCAAACCAGGCAACACTGTACGATCCGAGAATACCGATAATAGTCCATCCCAGGATCATGAGTACACCTCCTACGCCAAAATGGGCTTCGGAAAGCCAGCCAAAATAAAAAGCAACAGCAGTACCAATGAAAAGAAAAAGAATAGCAAGAAACTTTCCCTGTTGAATCAGATAAGTTTTCCCTGTCTGATAAATGACGTCTGCCACATCGAGCATCGATTTGTGTGCTCTTAGTTTTTTAACTTTTGTAAATTGATAAAGACCAAATAAAAATCCTCCAAAGACAATGAGAAATCCCCAGTACAGGATGGTTTCTTTTCCCATACTATCGGGAATTACCAAGTCCGCCTCACTTGCCGATGCAAGAAAAGGAACAGTTAATAAGGATAAAGCAGATAGAAACTTTTTCATAGTAACATGTTGTTTATTAATATTAAATTTCAAACGATTCCAAAGGAAGGCGCTAAAATATGAATTATGATTAAACAACTATTAATTTTCTTGATTTTGTTATTAAAACCGTTAATTTGTTAAAAAATTGAAGACATCTCATAGTAAATTATAAAAGGAAAGGTTCATCGTACTCTGCATAAGATGTTAGTAAAAACACAAAAACAATTCAGTAAAACCTCCTGAAAAGTAGAAAACTTTTCTACTTTTATAACCTCTTTTAAAAAGCAATGAAAAAGGTACAACTCGAAATAGTGGGGATGTCATACAGTCAGTCGCAAAGTGGTGCCTATGCCTTGATTCTGGGGGTTAAAGGCGAAAGCAGGCGGTTGCCTATTATCATTGGAGGGTTTGAAGCCCAGGCTATTGCGATCCATCTTGAAAATATGAAGCCGACAAGACCTTTAACGCATGATCTGTTGAAAAGTTTTGCAACGCACTTTAATATCAATATTCTGGAGGTAATTATTAATAAGTTTGAGAACGGCATTTTTTATTCGAAACTTGTGTGTGAAGCATATGGAAAAATAAGTGAAATCGATAGCAGAACCTCTGATGCCGTTGCTCTCGCCATTCGTTTTAACTGCCCGATGTATACATACGATCATATTATCGAAGAAGCCGGAATCTCAATAGATGAAGAAACCGATGAGAAAGAAGAAAGGCCATCTGTAAGAAAGAAGAGTGCCGGAAGTGATTATGCCGATTACACATTGGATGAGCTGGAAGAGATGCTGGAGAATGCCATATCTGAGGAAAATTTTGAGGAAGCATCACAGATCCGTGATGAAATAAAAAAGAAGAAGAAAAATAACTTAGAGAGTTGAGATAAATAATGAAAAATCGCAAAAAGAAAAAAAGAAGTTTGTTGATCCTGCTATTTTTTGCAGGATTTTTTTCGTTAAGCCTGATAGGAATTACACAAAATGATCAGGGTGAAGAACAGTTAGCTGACAGTGGAAGTGTTGAGCAGGTTGCGCCTATGGATAACGATATTCAACAGGCCGAAAATGCAGCTATTAATGATCAGCAGAAGTTTAATGCCAAGAAGGGGAATATCCTGGAAATGAAACGAAAATCGGGATTTCGGCCTATAACTATTTTGCGGGGGCTGTTGGGATTGGCCGTACTCATTTTTATTTCTTTCCTTTTCAGCACCAACCGACGTGCTATCAACTGGGGCGTAGTGGGGAAAGGGCTTGCCTTACAATTGCTATTGGCGATGGGCGTTCTTTATGTACCATTTATAGCTGCTTCTTTCGATTTTGTCGGGAAGATTTTTGTGCTGATACTTGATTTCACACAAGCAGGCACTATGTTTCTTTTCAAATCATTTGTAACTGGTGAAATAGAGGTAGCCTTGCAAAATTTTGCCATACAAATATTACCAACAATCATTTTCTTTTCGGCATTGACCAGTCTGTTGTTTTACCTGAATATAATCCAGTATATTGTGTTTGCTTTAGCCTGGGTCATGACTAAATTTATGAAACTTTCAGGAGCTGAAAGCTTATCGGTTGCAGGGAATATTTTCCTCGGGCAAACCGAATCTCCCCTAATGATCAAAGCCTATCTGCCGAAAATGAATAATTCGGAAATGCTGCTGGTGATGATGGGAGGTATGGCCACACTGGCGGGAGGTGTTCTGGCAGTTTACATCAGCTTTCTTGGTGGTGACGACCCCGTTCAGCGGTTGCTGTTCGCCAAACATCTGCTGACAGCTTCTGTGATGGCAGCACCTGGCGCTGTGGTTGTTTCCAAGATACTGGTGCCACAAACCGAAGAGATCAACTCAGACGTTAAAATACCCCGCGAAGAGGTGGGTAAGAATGTGTTGGATGCCGTTTCAAATGGTACCACGCAAGGATTAAAACTGGCAGTAAATGTAGCTGCCATGCTGCTGGTATTCATTGCCTTCATAGCCATGTTTAATTTTATTGCCTTGAAATTCGGAAACCTGATCGAAATTAACGACTGGATTACAGAAGTTACCGATGGCCAGTACAACGAGTTATCGCTGCAGCTCATTCTGGGTTATGTTTTTGCCCCGCTTATGTGGCTCTTAGGTGTTAATTCGCACGATATTACTCTGGTAGGCAGGTTGCTCGGAGAAAAGATCATTATGACAGAATTTATTGGCTACATCAGCCTGTCCGATTTGAAATCGGCAGGTGCTTTCGCCGACCCAAAATCAATCATTATGGCCACTTATATGCTGTGCGGGTTTGCTAATTTCGCTTCCATAGGTATTCAAATAGGTGGTATCGGGTCGCTGGCTCCCAATAAACGTGTGCTATTGTCCAAGTACGGAATGCGTGCGTTACTCGGTGGAACGATAGCCTCTTTATTATCGGCAACAATCATCGGTACATTACTGGGTTAACAAAAAGATGTATTTCATTAAGTATTATTAACGATAATCGGCTGAGCTATGAAACAGTATTTGGGTCTGCTTGAACATGTTCTGGAACACGGTGTGCGGAAGACTGACCGTACCGGTACAGGCACGGTCAGTGTTTTTGGTCCGCAAATGCGGTTTGATCTACAGGATGGATTTCCGGCATTGACCACAAAAAAGCTTCATTTGAAATCCATCATTTATGAGCTGCTTTGGTTTCT
>QMPO01000133.1 GCA_003648625.1 Bacteroidota bacterium | reverse complement strand
TAAAAATAGGGTGCAAAGATACGATAATTTCCGAATTGGCTTATTCTGATCTGGCTAAGTGCTATTTTCGGTAGCTAGAGTTAAAATTCTTTGAATAGATGCTATTAAACCAAGGGCGAAGCGAATAGTTTAATGGAAGCGTGTATCGTAATAAAATGTTAATTTTACTGCTCAATCGTAAATAAGATTCATCATTTGAAAAACATGGTTCTGTACACCAGGAATTAAAAAGAGACTTAAATGGAAATTGATCAGATATTTAAAAATAATAAAGACTGGGTTTCAAAAAAGTTGAGCCTTGACGAAAATTACTTTAAAAACATGGCTAAAGGTCAGTCGCCTGAGTATCTATATATTGGTTGTTCTGACAGCAGGGTTTCTGCCGAGACTATGATGGGTGTGGAACCCGGTCAGGTATTCGTTCACAGAAATATAGCCAATATGGTGCCCAATACCGATTTAAATGTGATGTCAGTGATAAATTACGGGGTTACACACTTGAAGGTTAAACACATAATCGTATGTGGACATTACCATTGTGGAGGTATTGAAGCAGCCATGCAACATGCTGATTTAGGCATTCTCAATCCTTGGTTGCGAAGTATAAGGGATGTATATCGTATGTATAAGCCTGAGCTTGATGAGATAGATGATGATGAAGAAAGATCAAACCACCTTGTACGCCTTAATGTGAAAGAACAGTGTATAAATGTCTTAAAAACAGCTGCTGTACAAAAAGCTGTTACCGAGCGAAACTTAAGAGTACACGGTTGGGTATTCGATTTGGATACGGGAAAGTTGATTGATTTAAAAATAGATTCTCAGGAAATTTTAAAAGATATCAGGGAAATATATCGCCTGGATTAGCTATAAACCCTGTCTTATTAATTGTTCTTCATTTTGCACATAACTTATGAAAAATAAACCGGTACATAATTTTAAGATCCTGCGCTTTATAAGTGAGGAGTCCTATGGTGGAATTGTCCTGATTTTCGCTGCAATAGCTGCTTTGGTTTGGTCAAATTCTGTATTCTACGAATCATATCATCAATTATGGCATGAGTTGAAAGTCGGCTTTGTATGGGGCGACATCAATATGGTCGGTTCCCTGCATCATTGGATAAATGATGGCTTGATGGCCCTGTTTTTTTTCACGATAGGCTTAGAGATAAAACGGGAAATAATGGGTGGTGAGCTTTCATCGGTAAAAAAGGCTTCCATGCCTATTGCAGCTGCTCTTGGGGGAATGATCATCCCGGCTGTGATCTATGCGCTGGTTTTGGTTAACTACCCGGAATATCTTGACGGGTGGGGAATACCAATGGCTACTGACATAGCATTTGCGCTCGGGCTTCTTGCATTATTGGGCAAGCGTGTAAACATAAACCTGAAAATCTTTCTCACAGCGCTTGCTATAGCAGACGATCTGGGAGCCGTAATCGTCATTGCTATATTTTATACAGACACAATAATATTTAGCGAATTAATTTCTGCAGCATTCTTTTTAGGTATCTTAATAATTGCAAATTTTGCCGGGGTGCGCAGGACGGTTTTTTATGCAATTGTTGGTTTTGTAGGCGTTTGGATGGCTTTTGTTTTTTCAGGAGTACACGCTACCATTGCAGGGGTTTTAATTGCTCTAACCATTCCGGCACGTACAAAGATCACTGAGAACGAATACGCTGCCCGGCTTTTAAATATGATAAATGTTTTCAGAAAAGAGCAGCCTAACGACAATAAACTTCTGACAAAGAAACAGGTCCATCTGATTTCAGAAATTGGTGAGTTGAATGAACAGGCACATACACCTTTACAAAAACTTGAACATGCACTTCACCCGATAACAGCTTATTTTATTCTGCCTGTTTTTGCTTTAAGCAATGCGGGTGTTCATATTGAAGGCAGCTTCACAGAAATGCTTTTCCATCCCATTTCACTGGGCATTATTGCCGGACTTGTACTCGGGAAGTTCCTGGGAATTTCCTTCTTTTCGCGCCTTATGGTCTGGTTGAAAATTTCTGCCCTCCCGGCAGGTGTCAGCTGGAAACAGATTTATGGGGTTGCTTTTCTGGCAGGAATAGGCTTTACCATGTCCATGTTCATATCCGACCTTGCCTTCAAGCAAGAAGAATTCAAGCAAATCGCCAAAGTAGGTATTATGACCGCTTCACTTATTTCTGCTACTATTGGTATGATATGGCTAAGCTCCGGAACAAAAAATACTTAAAGTGTAACTACAAATTGTAAGGTAAAACTTCTGGGTGGCCCGATGTCACCGGGGCGTCCCATATGCTCCGCATTGAGCAGGTTTTTAACGATAAAGGAAAGTTTAGTGGATGGGTTGAAGGCATAAGATGCCCTTATGTCGAATACGACCTTCCCAGTGTTATTCTCCTGCCGGTATTCTTTCAGACCCGGAAATATGTAGATGTTTCCTATGATAGGTTCTTCAAATGCTTCATCAATGCGCTCCATGAAACTCCGGTAGATTGCGCTTAAGCCAAATGAGAATTTTCTTACTTGCAGATCAACGTCAGCTTTAAATGAATGCCGGTATCTGTATTTGAGTATGTTGTTTTCAAGGGTGTCAGAACTCAAATCTACCGGATTCATATAGGTGTAACCCGCAAAAAGTGTTAAGGGAAGTTTTCCGGCTTTGCCTGAACCCGAAATGCCTATATCTATACCGTTGATGCGTGCTTTGCCAACATTTTGTGATTTAAAACCGATATCGTCAAGTGTGGGAAAGTCAGCGGAGTCGGGTTTGTACACGCCAAAAATGAACTCGATCATGTTATCATATTCTGTCCAGTAAGCTGCCACATCTACAAAGGCTGACCAGTTACGTATTGTAAACCCCTGTTTGACACCTATTTCACTGCTCCATCCTGTCTCTGACTGCAAGTCGGGATTGGGGAAAATATTAAGGCTGCCAAGGTTTGCGGCTGTATATTTTTCTGCAATCGTTGGAAACCGGTACCCCTGGCCGAACGATGCCCGGATAAATGTGTTTTTTGCAGCCTGGTAATTGAGACCAGTACGCACCACGGTTCCTGATTCCTTTTCGGACCCGTCGAGTGTGTGGTATTCCCACCGGAGTCCCAGACTGACAGATAAACGACTGAAAAAGCGAAAATCAAACTGTGTATATGCAGCCACGGTAGAACTGTTATGATCACCATATAATCTGGCAGTTGTTTCACCATATTTTCCAACTGCGCCGATAATCCAGTTCATATTGAATTTAAATTTCTTCTGGAACTGGTATTCGCCGTAATACGATCGGGAATCGTTGTTTCTTTCCGGGTTGTCTTTAAAATCGTTGGTTACATCATAATACCGGGTTTGCAGGCGGTGTTTGTTATTGTGTTTGTCAGAATAGCTTACCCACGGATCGACATTCATACGACGTCCTGTATTGGGTGAAGCGCTTTCCGGGTTTTGGATGAAGGCTCCTGAATCGGCATCCATCCAGATAAAAAAATCGGACATACTTTGCCATTGCAGGTTCGCATTTAATCCATAGGAGAACCCTGTTATCTTTTTTGGCCGGTGCCTGAATTTAGCATTTACCCTGACTTGTTCATCATAATTAACCGTACGATATCCGCTGTTGCTAAGCGCATTGGCACCTATAACAAGGTCGAAATCACCCATCTTTCGCGCGTGCATAAAATTTGCACCGCCAAACAAAGGATTGGTATTCCACCACCAGGCCATTTCCTTACGTGCAGGTTTGCTGACGATACCGGTGTATAGGGTGGCTTTTGTAACAGGTTCTACTCCGGGATAAGCTGTCCGGATATTGATCACACCGTTTAAAGCTGACGATCCGTAAAGCGAAGAAGAAGCTCCTTTGAGGACTTCCACCTGTTCGATATTCTCAACGGGCAGCGAGTTCCATTTAATGTCTTCGGTGCCTTCAGCCAGAAGGGGCAAATCATCCACCAGCAGCAACACACGGCTACCTGCACCGTAGCTGTATCCGCTACCTCCCCTGATACTGGCCTGTCCGTCCATAATATCAAGTCCTGGTACATAATTCAGCGTATTGTCCATCATTACCGTGTTGATGTTTTGGATGAAGGCTGGCTTCATCACTTCGATGGAGACGGTTACATCTGACAGGCGCTGTTCGTACCTGCCGGCAGAAACAACAGCCATATCCAGCATTATTGAACTGCTTCTCAGCAGGACGTCCATACTGACACTGTCGTTCTTATTTAATTGAATCGTTTTCTGTTGTGTATGATAACCCAAAAAAGAGTAAGAAAGCGTATATGTTCCTGCAGGTAAACGAAGAGTATAATACCCAAATGCATCCGTGGCCACACCATAAGTGCTGTCGGCGATGATATTGACACCGGGAAGTTTCTCATATGTAGCTGAATCGGAAACATAGCCGTAAATAACCGCTTGCTGGCCGTATGCCTGTATAAAAAAGAGGGACAGAAGAACGGACAGAAAGCTTACCCGTATTAAATAATGCTTTATCTTCCTGTTTCTTTTCACTTCCTATGTGTTAACGAAAGACCTGTTGTTCTAGTTGACTTTCCGAATCAGTTGCGATACGCTTTTTCTTCCGGAAGTTACGCGTAGCATATACGTGCCATTGGGCACAGACGGAAGGCGGATATGGTACCGGTCACCGGCTGGTATGGCTTCCATTTCCCTGATAAGGATTTTGTTGCCAATAATGGAATACAGTTCGACCGTTACTTTGTCATTGTTATCGGGGAGGGTGAATGAGATCTGATCCCTGAACGGGTTTGGCCAGAGTCTGATGTTGAGCTGGTTTTTCCGGTAAGTTTGTATGCCGTTCGGATCCCAGGTGACTTTCATCGAAATAGAAGTTGAATCGATAACCTGGGCTGCAAAAACTGGTGTGCCAAAAGCATCTATATATACATCTACAATAATCTTCAAAGGGAAATCCCCGGTTTCGCTACAAGTTCCTGATAATAAAACACAATAATAAGTTCCTACCATAAACACACTGTCTTCAGCATTGCTTTGCCATGTGATACCCGGAGGTAAACTGCCCACATTAACGATTTTTAAATGATGTAGCGGAATAATCTTCCCGTCATAGTTGAATTCGGGAGGAGCAATTATTGTAAACTCCTGATTGTAATTTTGTCCGATGATTCCATCGGGGAGTTCTGCCGGACACACTTCACCGTTGTTTTCGATATCAGGACAGCTGTTTTCGTCACCGGGAGTGCATTGGGCGAAGGTTATTCCCGTTGTGAAAACAAGAATGAAAAAGGGTATAATTAAACGAATATATTCTTTCATGGCCTGAATATTTTGGAGGTTTCTTCATCCCAAATGTAATGAATCCCTAAGAATAAATCAATATACCGTAAAGAATACGTTATCTGATATCGTTTCAGGCTGTTGTTGATTATTTCAAACGGTGTAGCAGGTCATTCAGAGCCAGGTAACTAAGATGTCAACTTATTTTGCACGTATGGCTCCCTGTAAAATCTTGTTGGCCAATGCCTGGTTAAATTCAAAAGTCAGTTTTTTGTAGTTAACCAGGTCAATGATGGTACCTATATAACAGAGCCCCATTGTTAGCAGGTATAAGATACCCATACCAATCTGCCCTATCATGAAACGTTGGATGCCGCCAACACCTAATAGCCCGATAATGCCTCCGATAAGGATCATGTCCGATTTTTTTCTTTCGCCGTTGTACAGCAAAGCGAAAGTTTCAATCTGTTCATTGCTCAGTTCTTTGTGACCGACTGGAGATATATCAGTTCTTCCGTTTCAATGCCCGGAATAAGTTGTAAAAGTTTTGAATTCATAAGATGGTTTTTTAAAAAGATTTTTACCTAGTTTAATAATTCTTGATATGATGACCACTAAGGCAAATATACCCAATGGATGGTAAGCAAACGATTCTTTGATATGTAAGGTCATTATTTCGTGGAGGGAGTGTCCCATGCCGCATCCCGGGCAATGGTCAAATCCCATGTTTTTCAGTGGGCATAGGGTGTAGTGTGTAGTTTCCGGATTGGTAAAAAACAAATATATCAAAGCTGAAACCCAGAAAATAAGTTCAAAATTGGCCCATATGAAACGGAGTGCTTTTTTCATATGATGGGTAAAGTTAATGAATTTAGTTTGGTTTGGCTGTTCGAGGAGCGTAATTTATTTATGGACTGCTACGCAGAGTTTGCAAAGGGACTACGCTTTGTTCTTACGGCAGACTACAACGAACTCTTTTGAGCCCCGGGTCAATGGTCCGTCATGAAAGTCGCCAAAGATCCTGTGTGATTCGAATAGTGAGCGTTCCACCAGATGCTCCAGTTCATACCGGAAGAAGAACCGTAACGGGAAGGTCCAGTGTTCCTTTTTTGTTTTGCCTTTATCAATCCATTGAAGTTCAAAATCAGTTTCAATAATCTGTTCCATCAGGTTGGGGCGTGTAGTGACAGTACGGGTTACCTTGTGTCCGAATTCATCTTCGTCTTCAAAGTCAACGAAGTTTTCAAACCCTTTGATAATATATTTCAGGTCGGGTACAAAGGCATCGAAAATGAATGTACCGCCAGGGGTGAGGTGGTGATAGACGTTGTTCAGTGTTTTCAGCTGATCTTCTTTCCGGATGATGTGCGATATCACCCGGAAAGGTGCGATCACCAGATCAAAGTTGACATCCAGATGAAAATCAACAATGCTTTGCCGGCTGATACGGTAGTGTTCATCCGGTTCAATTTTATCATACAATTCTGCCAGCATAGAACTACTTGTATCGACCCCGTAAATATCCGCTCCTTCTATTAAAGCCGTTTTAAACAACCGGCCTGTGCCTACGCCAGCTTCCAGTACTTTGCCATTGGCATGACGGATCTGCTGCAGATAATATTCCTTGTCGGCAGGGTCACGCATCCCTATATATATGCTGTCGTAAAAGCGGGCGAAATGTTTGGGGTACTCCCGGTTGTCATTCATAATTCTGGATCATGTTTCGGGTAAAATTAGATAAAATCAGGGATATTTAATTTTTTGGCGCATCGCTCATTTCAAAAATGATTTCGCCGCCGTTCATGATATCGCTGTGTTTCAAAAAATTACCCTTTACGGCCTTGCCGTTTACCAGCACTTGTTTTACGTAAACATTTTCGGGACTCTGGTTTTCTGCTTTGATGGTTAATGTTTTACCGTTGTTCAGATGAATAACTGCCTCTTCTGCCAGTGGACTTCCGATGGCATATTTATCCGATCCGGGTGTTACGGGGTAAAATCCGAGGCAACTGAAAACATACCAGGCGCTCATCTGGCCTGCATCATCGTTACCGCATAGTCCGGGACCGTACATGGTTTCCATGATCATCCGGACACGTTCCTGCGTTTTATACGGTTGGTCGGTCCAGTTGTAGAGGTAGGGGATATGGTGACCCGGTTCGTTTCCATGAACATAATTGCCGATAATCCCGTCACGGGTGATGTCTTCGTTCTTTTCGATGTACTTGTCGGCCAGCTCCATCGTAAACAGCGAGTCGAGGTGCCGGCTGAAACGCTCTTTGCCGCCCATCATCTGCACCATTTCGGTTATGTTTTGCGGCACGTACAGTCCATAGTTCCATGCGTTACCTTCGATGAATCCCTGGCCGTGGGTATCCAGCGGATCGAAGTCTTTCCGGAAATGACCGTTGGCTAATCTTGGTTGCATGAAGCCTGTTGCGGGGTTAAACACATTGCGGTAGTATGTCGAGCGGGTAAAGAATTCTTTCTCCACAGCTGTGTCATCCAGTTGATTTGCCATTTGGGCAATGCACCAGTCGTTGTAAGCAAACTCCAGTGTTTTCGATACCGATGAATGGCTCAGGTCGTCGGGGACGTAATGATATTGGATGTATTCTCCAAAACCGTCAAAATAAGGCACATTGGCCGTGCTGACAGCGGCCTTCATGGCTTTCAGCGTGTCGAAATC
>QMPO01000132.1 GCA_003648625.1 Bacteroidota bacterium | reverse complement strand
TTTACTATACCAAAAAGAAAAAAGAACTGCACCCACCCGTATGGGAAGAAGTTACCATCCATGCCCAGGACAATACCTGGCCTATCGTCTTTGTAGCTATCCTTTTTGGTATCCTCGGGGCCAAAGTATTTCACTGGTTTGAGAACTGGGAGGAATTTTCCGGCGACCCTTTGGAAGCACTCCTCTCCTTTAGCGGAATGAGTTTTTATGGTGGTTTGCTTATTGCCGCAGTGGCAATTGGTTTTTATGCAAGGAAGCAAGGAATAAAATGGTGGGTATTGTTTGACAGTGTTGCTCCTTCCCTCATCCTTTCTTACGGGATCGGGCGCATCGGGTGTCATGTTGCCGGCGATGGCGACTGGGGCATTGTGAATACCCTTGATAAACCCGGCTGGCTGTCATTTCTCCCCGACTGGCTCTGGTCTTATAATTATCCTCATAACATTCTGAACGAAGGGATACCGATCCCGGGTTGCACCGGCAATCACTGTTATGAACTGGCTCAGGGGGTGTTTCCGACACCGGTATATGAAACGATTATGGCCATCCTGATTTTTCTTTTTCTGTGGAAGCTCCGTAAACACATTCAAATCCCCGGCGTTCTGGCATCCGTTTATCTGGTTCTGAACGGTACGGAAAGATTTCTGATAGAAAAAATAAGGATAAACAATGTATTTGATCTATGGGGGATGAAAGTCACACAGGCCGAAGTGGTATCGGTGATATTATTTGCGACAGGTATATTTCTAATCATCTATTTGACCTATTCATACAAAAGAAATTTAAAACATGAACCTGGAGATCATCTCAAAACAGGCAGTTAACCTTATTAAGTCTGTCGGATTTTTTATTCATACCGAATCAAAAAAGATATCGGCCAAGGATATAGAAGAAAAAGGATTTAATGATTTTGTGACCTATGTTGACAAAGAAGCCGAGCAAAAGCTGATCAACGAATTGAGGAAAATAATTCCGCAGGCAGGATTTATTGTTGAAGAGGACCAGACGCAAAAGCGCTCTTCAGAGTTCAATTGGATCATTGACCCGCTTGACGGAACAACAAATTTCATTCACGCCCTTCCGGTTTATTCGATCTCTGTAGCATTAAGCTGTCAGGATGAAATCATTATGGGTATTGTTTACGAACTCAACTCAAAAGAATGTTTCCACGCCATCAAAGACAAACCTGCTTTTCTGAATGACACCGAGATATCAGTTTCAAATACAGAAGAGCTAAAAAACTCTTTCCTGGCAACCGGCTTTCCTTACAATGATTTTTCACACCTGGATGCTTACCTTTCCTTGTTCAAAGACCTGATGCGTAAAACAACAGGTATCCGGCGGTTAGGGTCGGCAGCAGTTGACCTGGCTTATGTTGCCTGCGGACGATTCGATGTATTTTACGAATACGGACTGAAGCCCTGGGATGTGGCAGCCGGTTCGTTCATTGTGCAACAGGCCGGTGGCAAAGTGACTGATTTCGGAGGAAAGGAAAATTATATTTTCGGACGGGAGATCATCGCTTCCAATCGACTGTTACACACCCCTTTTCTTAATGAGTTGAAGAATCATTTTATTTAAAATATAAAAAGGCCTTAACTGCATATTTTTTAGTATAATTGTACTCCCTAACCATATCCTTATGGCTGAAAACAATAACGAATATGTCCAGCAAAAGGACAGCCCGACAAGAAGTGTTCTTAAAGCAATAAGCTGGCGTTTAATTGCTTCCGGGGCTACCTTCATCATCAGTTTTGTTATTTTTCGCCAGTATACGGAAAAAACATATTCGGAGATTTTTGAAACAGCTTCTATCATCACCTCTGTTGATGTCGTTGCCAAACTTATCCTGTATTACTTTCATGAGCGGCTTTGGACCAACGTTGCCTGGGGAAAATACTGGAGGCAAAGGGCCTGGAGACGAAGATACCGGAAACTGCATAAAAAAACGGAAGATGAAAAAGCTTAGACGCACGTATATTCTCACATACTTCATTGTTTTCGTATTAATCGTTACATCGGCTGCAACAGTTGCAAATGAAACAGACTCAATTACTCCCGTTAAAATATACAAATTCGACATTAAGGAGATGATAGCCCCTCCGGTCTGGAGGACAACAAAACTGGCTATTGAGATGGCTGAGAAAGAACATGCCGACCTCATTTTCATTCATATGAACACTTATGGAGGTACGCTTAATGATGCCGACTCCATTCGTACAAAAATCCTCGACACCGACATCCCTGTTTATGTATTCATTGACAAAAACGCTGCATCGGCCGGAGCATTGATCTCCATTGCCTGCGACAGTATCTACATGGCACCTGGAGCAAGTATTGGTGCGGCTACAGTAGTAAACCAGCAGGGCGAGCAAATGCCCGATAAATACCAGTCGTATATGCGTTCGATGATGCGGGCCACAGCCGAAGCCAAAGGCAGGGATGCCCGGATTGCTCAGGCCATGGTTGATCCTAAAATTTATGTGGCAGGCATTAGCGACTCAGGACAGGTGTTGACATTTACAGTTTCGGAGGCCGTCAAATACGGATTTTGTGAAGGTGAAGCGGAAAGTATAGAAGAAGTCCTTAAGCTTGCAGGCATCGACAATTATGAGATGGAAAAGCATCAATTGTCCGCTGCCGACAAGATCATCGGCTGGCTGATCAATCCGTTTGTAAGCGGCATCCTGATCATGATCATTATCGGAGGTATTTATTTTGAATTACAAACTCCGGGTATCGGGTTCCCCATAGCAGCAGCAATTTTTGCCGCCTTGTTGTATTTTGCTCCCCTCTATCTGGAGGGCCTGGCCAATCATTGGGAAATATTAATTTTTATCGTAGGACTTATATTGATTGCCGTGGAAATATTTGCCATTCCCGGTTTTGGTGTGGCAGGTATACTCGGCATTATTTTAATGGTAACCGGACTAACTCTCAGCATGGTGGATCAAATCGGCCCCGGTATCTTTGATTATGATATGTCAAAACTTGTCAGGGCATTTTTCATCGTTGTCATTGCCTTTTTCCTTTCTATTACTGCTTCTATCGTGCTCACTAAGCAACTGTTCACTACCACCACATTTGGCCAGCTGGCCTTGTCAAAAACCCAGGATGCTGACGAAGGATATACTTCGGCAACAGATGACTATACAGCAATGATGGGTAAAAAGGGTGTTACACGTACCATCCTTCGCCCGGCGGGAAAAGTAGAGATCGATAACGATTTGTACGATGCCGTTGCGTTAACCAGTTACATCGAAAAAAACCAACCGGTAAAGGTGGTTGATTACCGCAATGCTCAACTTGTAGTTAAGAAAACTGACAAGGATGCATAACAGGATTATCCTCACCAAAGAAGATATCACAAAATTAGCGGTTGATGCCATCGTTAATGCAGCCAACCAAACTCTTCTTGGTGGAGGAGGCGTGGACGGAGCCATTCATCACGCTGCAGGCCCTGAGTTGCTTGAAGAATGCAAAACACTGAATGGATGCCCGACAGGTAATGCGAAGATCACCAAAGGATATCTTTTACCGGCAAAATTTGTTATCCATACTGTAGGCCCGGTGTGGAGAGGCGGCAACAACAAGGAAGCTGCTTTACTGGAAAATTGTTATAAAAAAAGCCTGCTGTTAGCACAAACTAACAACTGCAAAACAATAGCATTCCCTAATATCAGCACAGGTATTTATGGCTATCCTAAACGGGAAGCCGCAGAAATAGCCGTGCGGACTGTTCAGGAATTCCTTAAATCAAATAAATTACCTGAAAAGGTTTATTTCGTTTGTTTCGATGAAACCAATTTTGCTATTTACGCGAATATTCTCAATGTATAGTTCTGTCCGCTTTGTATGTTTACTAATTTTGACGATTGCTAAATAGTATATATGCTTTAACATTATTAAACACAATAATCATGAAAAATACTTTTCTACTTTCCTTTGGTTTTTTTCTCATTCTCCAATTAAGTGCCCAGTTACCTGCACAATTTGACCTGAGAGATTACGATGGCCACAACTACGTAACCGGAGTAAGGGATCAGCAGGGAGGAACCTGCTGGACACACGGAAGCTGGGCCTCAGTGGAAGGCAACCTGTTAATGACCGATGTATGGGCAACAGAAGGTGAAAACGGCGAACCTGATTTAGCTGAATATCATCTTGACTGGTGGAACGGATACAATGAATATTTCAACCAGGATCTGGATCCTCCATTAAACAACGGGCAGGGACTGGATGTACACATGGGAGGCGATTACCGTGTAACTACTGCCTACATGTCGCGCCTTGAAGGAGCAACCCGGGAAATTGACGGAAATACATATAACAGTCCTCCCGATCGTGACAATCCGAATTATCATAAATATTACGCAAGGGATGTGGAATGGTACACCGCAGGCTCCGATCTGGAAAATATTGACCTGATCAAGGAAAAGATCATGGAACACGGTGTTTTAGCAATTTGTATGGCATACAGCGGTAGTTTTATCGACAATAATTACAACCACTACCAGCCAACGAGCAGCGATATGGATCCTAACCATTCTGTTGCTGTTGTCGGGTGGGACGATGATCATGTTACACAGGCATCATTACCCGGGGCATGGATCGTAAAAAACAGCTGGGGTTCCGGTTGGGGATATGACGGATATTTCTGGATATCGTATTATGATAAAAATGCATGCCAGAATCCCGAGATGGGCGCCATATCATTTTATAATGTCATCAAATCGGAATGGGACACAGCTTATTACTACGATTATCACGGATGGCGCGATACACTTTTAGGTGTGACGGAAGCGATGAATGCTTTTACAGCCACACAACATGAAACAATTGCTTCGGTCAACTTTTTCACGGCAACTGACAATGTGGATTATACCGTTCGCATCTATGACGATTTTGACGGTACGGAATTAACCAATATGCTGGATGAAGTTACGGGGCATTTCGATTATACCGGATTACATACGGTGGACATGAATGAAGAAGTGAATATTTTCTCAGGTGATGATTTTTATGTATATGTAAGTCTTTCTAATGGCGGATTCGCCTACGACCGCACTTCGGACGTTCCGGTATTGCTGGGCGGCGACAGCCGTGTGATCGTTCCTTCAACTGCTGCTGCCGGACAAAGCTATTACAAGGGAACGGGCAGCTGGCACGATTTCTATGATTACATCGATGATTCGGGCTTCGAGCATACGGGAAACATCTGTATTAAAGCTTTGGCCATTCACAACCCGACTTTGTCAACATCCTCTTTCAACAATCCGGAACATAATATTCTGGAAGCAAATTACCCGAACCCGTTCAGCAACAGGACAGTGATCAGATACAATCTTTCAGCAAATTCTTCTGTGAAATTATTCATCTATAATATGACGGGACAACTGATCAAAGAAGTGGATGAAGGCATAAAACCTATGGGACAGAACAGTTATACCTGGGATGCAACATCAGAAGATGGGAATACCGTAAGTAACGGACTGTATTTTTATTCCATTGAAGTGAACGGCCATAAAGCAGGAACAAGGAAAATGGTAAAAAGATAAATTATCACGAAGATTGTATGGCGAGAAACAAAGAATTCAGATTCCCTGTTACGGTACTTATAGGCAGTGAGATTAAAAATTTACGGAAGATCTCACGCAACAGAAGTATTGATCCTGGGTTTAAGGGGAAGTATCTGGCAACAACGATAGTGAGTACTATATTAACGGCATTCAGCAAGACGGAGCGTCTGATCACTGCAAAAAGATTCAGGAACACAAAAATAGCTAACCCTCCCATCTTTATCATTGGCTTCTGGCGTAGCGGAACAACATTGCTGCATAACCTTTTATGCCAGAATCCCGAATTTGCTTTTGTATCCACTTTTCAAACAGTCTTCCCCAACCACACTATTTCAAACCAATGGTGGCTTAAATATGTTGCTTCGCCTTTCCTGCCTGAATACAGACCCGCCGACAAAGTAAAATTCGAATGGAAAAACCCGCAGGAAGAGGAAATGGCGCTTGGCAACATGCAGGATGTAAGCTTTTACAACTTCATGTATTTCCCAAAAGATTTCAAAGAGTTTGTTGACAACGGCCTGATGATCGATAAGCTTTCGGAAGAAGAACTGAAAAAATGGGAAGACACTTATTGCCGTCTGATAAAAACGGCTATGATAAATACGGACGGAAGCAGGTTTATCTCCAAGAATCCACCCAATGCATTTCGTATCAAGCAATTATTAAGCATGTTTCCTGATGCATTGTTCATCAATATCACACGTGATCCGGACGAAGTTATTTTTTCTTTTAACCGGTTTATGATGGAAGTAGTGGAAGGAACGGCACTTCAGGATTTCGGTCCGGAAGAACTTGACAAACATACAAGAGAGCTATATAGCTTATATAAAGAAAAATACAATAAGGACAAACACCTGATTCCCAAAGGTCATCTGGTAGAGATAGATTACCACAAATTTGTAAAGGACAAGATAGAGGGTATCAAACATATTTATGACACACTCGGACTTGACGGATTTGACGCATCCTTACCCATGATGCAGCAATATCTGGATGACACCAAAGGTTTTCAGCCGTGGGACCACCGGAAATCGAAAGTGAAAAAGCATTAATTGCTTACATAACAGGGATATAGTTATCCATTGTACGACACACCATGGAAGAAAACCTGGTGCCTTCCATCAAAATCTTTTTCAAGTGACTCTCTGACACTACATTAAATCCGTCGAACAAGTCCTGATCAATAAGGGAGTTTACCACGCCGGCTGTAAAAGCATCGCCGGCACCGATAGTACTTAGTACTGTAGTTTTAATTGCCGGAAGCTCAAGCATTATGTTTTTTAAAAAAACCACGCTTCCTTTTTCTCCCAGTGTGATGATGATTAATGCTCTTTTGTTCACCTTACGCAACTCATATTTTATTGCCACGACGGCATCCATACGAAATATATACATAAAATCTTCGTCCGAGCCCTTGATCACATCAGCGTAAGCAAGGTTTTGAAAAAGGAGTTTATTTTTATGCTTAATATTATTTCCCTGCCGGATGTTTGGGTCGTAAACAATCAGCGCCCCTCCCCTTTGGGCACTTTCCAAATACGCATTTATATCTTTATAAATATGCGGATCACATGCGTACATGGAGCCGAAAATTAAAACATCCTGTTGCGTAAATTCAGGCGGATCCGGTAATGACCTCTGCTCAGGATAAGCTTTGGTAAATATATAATCAGGCTTCTGATTCTCATCCAGCGTTGCTCTGGCAACCGAAGTTTTGCCCCCGGCATACTTTCTCACCAGATGTGTGGAAACCCCATTCTCCTTAAGAAAATCTATCAGAATCTGGCCCGTACGGTCATCCCCAATTTCCGAAACAAGAGACACTTCCTTTCCTGCCCGCCCCAGCGATACCGCCACATTCAGCATCGAGCCACCGGGTTTTTCTTCGGTTTGGCCGTCACGCGTGATAATGATATCCATCAACGATTCTCCGAGGGTATAGATCATATTACATGGTTTTCTATATATTTATTATTTAGTGCGCTCCAAAATAAAATCCACTATGGCGCTGGTGTGGATATGCAATGTATCGAATAAAGGTATTTCTGTATCCTCCTGCTTTACAAGCAAGGGGATCTCGGTACAACCTAAAATCACGCCTTCCGCACCTTTGCCAAGCAGATCTTGCATAATATCGATAAATCGTTGCCTGCTTTCATTTTTAAATTCACTTTTCAGTAACTCGTTCATGATCACGTCATGAATATAATTTCGGTCCGGCAGGACTGGTACGACACAGTCAATACCCATGGCCTTTAGCCGTGTTTGGTAAAAATCCATTTCCATCGTCTGTTTTGTTCCCAGCAGGCCCACTTTCCTGAAGCCTCTTTTCAGTATCTCATTACCCGTAGCATCGGCAATATGTACCATAGGCAGTCCTGTCAATTCCTGTATCTCG
>QMPO01000131.1 GCA_003648625.1 Bacteroidota bacterium | reverse complement strand
TTAACCGCCGGAAAGATGCAACCGAACGTTTGCTGGCTTATGCCGAAACCATTCAAAAAGACGGAACAAAGCGGGTAATAAAAGAAGATGAATGGCGTAAGCTACCCGTAGGAAAACGCCTGGAACACGCCCTGGTAAAAGGAATCACAGAATATATCGAACAAGATGTGGAAGAAGCCCGTAAAGAGTTTCCACGCGCACTGGATGTGATCGAACAACCGTTGATGGCTGGTATGGACACCGTTGGGGAATTGTTCGGTTCGGGTAAGATGTTCCTGCCGCAGGTAGTGAAAAGTGCCCGTGTGATGAAAAAAGCGGTTTCGTATTTATTGCCATACATAGAAGCGGAAAAAGACGGAGAACAGTCCCATGCCGGCAAAATAGTTCTTGCCACAGTCAAAGGTGATGTACATGATATCGGAAAAAATATTGTAGGAGTTGTGTTAGCATGTAACAACTACGAAGTAATCGATTTGGGTGTGATGGTGCCTGCCGAAAAAATTCTGGAAACAGTGGAGAAAGAAAATGCCGACATCGTTGGGCTGAGCGGTCTGATCACCCCCTCGCTGGATGAAATGGTACATGTAGCTAAAGAGCTGAAACGGAAAAATAAAAACATTCCGCTGCTGATCGGCGGGGCAACAACCTCGGAAATACATACCGCTGTTAAGGTCGAGCCCAATTACGAATATCCTGTCATCCACGTGCGCGATGCAAGCAAGGTAACCAGAGTGGCAGCTAAATTGCTCTCGTCCGAAAAGGAACATTTTGCAGCTGAAACAGCAATGCGAAACAAAGAATTGCGCGAAAAGCATTTCAGCAATGCAAAAAGTAAAAAGTATATTCGCTTTGAACAGGCCCGGGCAAACCGGTTTCTGCCCGACTGGCAAAACACACCAATTGCCGAACCCAATGTTACGGGCACCCGGATATTGAACAATTACCCGTTGGAAGATATCCGGAAGTTTATCGATTGGACATTCTTTTTTCATGCCTGGAAACTCAACGGGAAATACCCTGCCATTTTTGACGATCCGGTGAAAGGCATTGAAGCAAAGAAATTATTTGATGAGGCCAACATGTTGCTGGATACCATCATCAAAGAGAAATGGCTGACTGCACGGGCTGTTTTCGGTATCTGGAAAGCAAAATCAAACAACGAAACGGTGTTGCTGGAAGAAGAGCCGGTACATTTCGAATTTCTGCGTAATCAGGAAGAAAAACCGGCAGGAACCCCTAATCTGTGCCTGGCGGATTTCATTGCTCCGATCACTTCCGAAAAAAGTGATTATATAGGTGCTTTTGTGGTTACGACTGGTAGTGGCATCGAAGCGCACCTCGACCGGTTTGAAAAATATCACGATGATTACCAGGCTATTATGCTGAAAGTTTTGGCTGACCGGCTGGCCGAAGCGTTTACCGAATTGCTGCACCAAAAAGTACGGGAAGAATACTGGGGTTATGCCGGCAGCAAAAAAATGGAATTAAACGATCTTTTACGTGAAAAATATCATGGCATCAGGCCGGCGCCGGGCTACCCCGCCTGCCCCGATCATTCGGAAAAGAAAAAGATCTTTGATTTACTGGAAGCTGAAAAAAATCTGGGCGTAAAGCTCACGGAAAACTACGCCATGTACCCTGCAGCTACGGTCAGCGGTTATTACTTTGCCCATCCGGAAGCTAAATATTTTAATGTGGGCAAATTGTTGTCCGATCAGTTGGAAGATTACGCCCTGAGAAAAAAAGTATCCGTTGAAGATTTAAAAAAACTTTTGTCAGCGAACCTGGCTTAAACATAGAATATTGTTGAAGACTAACAGAAAAACGAGTATGGAAGAAAGAGTTATAGAACATATTGCCCAGGCCGAAAGCACCTTGTTTTCATTTGAATTATTGCCTCCGCTAAAAGGACAGGATTTCTCCTCAACAGCCAATGCCATCGATCCGCTGATGGAATTCAATCCCTCATTCATCAACATTACTTATCATCAGGAAGAAGTGGTGTACGAAAATTTGTCCAACGGCTTAATTAAAAAGCATACCGTGCGTAAAAGGCCGGGTACTGTTGGTATTGCAGCAGCCATCAAGTTCCGGTATGGGGTGAATGTTGTACCTCATATTATCTGTGGCGGTTTTACCCGCGAAGAAACGGAAAATGCGCTCATCGATTTACAGTTTCTGGGCGTAAACGATGTGCTCGTAGTGCGCGGCGATCCACAGGTGGGTATGAAAAAATTTATCCCCGAACCGGATGGCAACAAGCATGCCGTGGAACTGGTGGAACAGATCAACAAGCTGAATAACGGTCTTTATCTTGATGAGGAACTGCTGAACACCCGTTCGATGAATTTCTGCATTGGCGTAGCCGGCTATCCCGAAAAACACGCTGAGTCGCCCAACATGGACAGCGACATTCATTTCTTAAAGAAAAAGATAGAAGCCGGAGCTCATTACATCGTTACCCAGATGTTTTACGACAACAGGAAATACTATGATTTCGAGAAACGATGCCGGGACGAAGGCATTACGGTGCCAATCATACCGGGTTTAAAACCCATAACAACAATGGACCAGATCATATCTGTCCCGAAAACATTTAATGTAGATATTCCGGCCGGACTTGTCAAAGAAATGTTAAAATGCAAAGACAACAGTCAGGTGCGGGAACTGGGTGTGGAATGGGCCATTCAGCAGTCGAAAGAGCTGATGGAATATGGGGTGCCTGTGTTGCATTTTTACACGATGGGCAAGTCAGACAATATTCAAAAAATTGCTAAAGCCGTATTTTAATCCGGTTATTTCTGCATTTAGTTGCACAGCTCCTCATGAGCCCTAAACCGTAAAACATTTTAAAATTTTAATGCCGGAGCGATACATACAATTTACATAAAATCTACCTTTGCACGAAAACAACTTTATGCGCATCACCGATCAGTTTTACAGAAAACAGAAACAACTGGCCGTTCTTGTTGACCCTGATAAATTATCTGAAGAGCAACTTAAAAAAACTGCCCGCAATGCGCAACAGGCAAATGTTGATTACATTTTTGTCGGTGGCAGCCTGCTGATCAACGACAACCTGTACCAGAGCATCAAAGTCATAAAAGACAATTGTGCTGTTCCCGTTATTATCTTCCCGGGCAACAGCTACCAGCTGGCAAGCAACGCCGATGCCATTTTGTTTTTATCCCTCATTTCGGGCCGCAACCCCGACATGCTGATTGGTATGCACGTAATCGCCGCTCCCTACATCAAACTGAGCGGTATTGAAACCGTAGCTACAGGCTACATGCTGATCGACAGCGGTAACCCGACATCAGTTACCTATATGAGTAATTCCTTTCCCATCCCCAACGACAAAAAAGACATCGCTGCCTGCACCGCTATGGCGGGTGAAATGCTGGGATTGAGAATTATTTACATGGACGCCGGAAGCGGAGCCGACAAAAGCGTGCCCGAAGAGATGATCCGGTTTGTCAAAGATTCCGTTGCTATTCCACTGATGATTGGCGGAGGCATCAAAACTCCGGAACAATTACACGAAAAATATACGGCCGGTGCCGACATTGCCGTCATCGGAACACGCTTTGAAGACAATCCCGAAGGGATGCTGGCTTTTGGAGATGTTAAACACGCATTCAATCACTAATTTAGTCTGTTGTTATGAAACCTTTTCGCATCTTACTTACCCTGTCTGCTCTGCTGTTGTTTACCCATAATTTAAGCGCTCAGAAAATCAATCCGCAACTCGACAGCAAAACCTGGCTCGATAATGAAACCCGCATCATCAACGGTTACCGGGTTACCAAAGTGTTCGGTTCAACTGATTACGACCGCAGGGCATACAATTCAGCTCCGCTTACGGCTGTTGCTTATAAAGATGCGAAACAGCTAAAACAAGAGCTAAGAACAATAGCGCAAAAAGAAAACTGGGACCAGAAAAAACTGGACAGCAAACTGGCAGAACTCGATTCGGTTGCCCGGGGTGGTGCCATTGAAATTTATATCAGCAGGTACGCAGAAGAATATGCCAACTTCAAATGGTTTTTTGTAATCATCAGGGGTGAGGATGATAAAGGCAAACTGTGGGAACAGGAACTCGGATACCAGGCCCCTCAGATACCTTACGAACGGGGATGGTGGAATTACAAAGTAGTGTATGTACCCATACAGGTTGATCTGCCTTTTTATGTTTACCTGAACGACAAACACACAAAGAATCTGTCCGATTATAAATTCTGCATCGAAAAAAATACAGACAATCATAATTAATATGGAAGTTGTCTAAAGTTTAAACCTGATAGAAATGACAGAACCCAGTAAATCAGTAAATAAATTCCATCAATCCCCTCCCATTGGAGGGGTGCAGGGGTGGGGTAATAAAAAAGATATTTATTTACTGATTTACAGGATATTCAATTCGTAAATAATACGCTAATTTTAAATACATGCATTATCCAAAATAAGAAGAAATATGAAAACACGAAAAAGTTATTACAACATTATATTTTTTATTGTTGTTCTTCTGGTAAATGCCGGAATAGTTAACGGCCAGGAAAAGTTACTGACACTGGAGGATATCACCTATCAGAATCCGGCCATTTTTCCGGCACGGATACACCAGTTGCAGTGGGTTGGCGAAACCGATGACTATGCATTTGCCAAAGAAAATGCTTTGTATAAAGTTTCGGCCAAACGGGGAACAGAAACCCTGCTTTTCGACCTCGACATGCTGAACAAAGGAATGCACAACAGTGGTTTCGATTCGCTGAAACGGCTGCCGTCAGTTACCTTCAATCAGGACAAATCATGCTGGTTTACTTCAGGGAATACTTATTATGCGTATGATTTCAATTCGTTCGAACTTAAAAAGATAAACACGCTGCCCGATACAGCCAAAAATATCGAATACAATCAACTGACTGGGTTTGCCGCATTTACGATAAAAAACAATTTGTATTACGCCATCAACGGACAGGTGAAACAAATTACTTCCGATGAAGACCCGGGTATTGTGAACGGACAAACCGTGCACCGCAACGAATTTGGTATCGACAAAGGAATCTTCTGGGCTCCTGCCGGAAACAAAATCGCCTTCTACCGGAAAGACGAAACAATGGTGGCCGACTATCCGCTGGTGAACATCGACACACGCATTGCCACGGTAGAAAACACTAAATACCCCATGGCAGGTATGACCAGCGAGCAGGTAACACTGGGTGTTTACGACCTCGCTTCGCACAGTACCGTGTTTATGAAAACCGGAGAACCGAAAGAGCAGTATCTGACATCAGTCACCTGGGGTCCCGACGGGAAATACATTTATATCGCTTTACTCAACCGCGACCAGAACCATCTGAAACTGACCCAGTATGACGCAGCCACCGGGAATTTTGTAAAAACCCTGTTTGAAGAAAGCAGCACAAAATATGTAGAGCCTGAACACCCGCTTTATTTCCTGCCTGAGCAAAAAGATCAGTTTATCTGGTTCAGCGAAAAAGACGGCTATGATCATTTGTACCTATATAACACGAACGGAGAGCTGATAAAACAACTTACAAAAGGGGATTGGGTTGTAACCGATTTTCTCGGTTTTTACGGTGACGATCTGATCTATTTTAAAGCCACTGCCGAAGGACCGTTACAGAAGAATGTTTATAGTTACAGCCTGAAAAAGGAAACTATTACCCGCAGTACACCCGATCACGGAACACACGGTGCCAGAATCAGTAAGGATGGGAAATACATTCTGGATTATTACAGCAGCACCGATGTAACCCGGGAATATAAATTACTTAGCAGCAAAGGAAAAACGATCCGTGTTCTGCAGCAGGATGCCAACCCGCTGGCAGACTACAAAATGGGAGAGATGTCCATTTTCACGTTGAAAGCCGAAGACGGCACCGATCTGTATTGCCGGCTGATAAAACCGGTTGATTTCGACAATACGAAAAAATATCCGGTCATCGTTTATGTATATGGCGGCCCGCATGCACAACTGGTCACCGACTCATGGCTGGGTGGTGCGCGACTTTATTTATACTACCTGGCACAACAAGGATATGTGGTATTCACCCTCGACAACCGTGGTTCGGCCAACCGGGGGCGCGATTTTGAACAAACGATTTTCCGGAATTGCGGAACGGCTGAGATAGCCGACCAGATGACCGGCGTTGATTATCTTAAAACGTTATCATATGTTGACGCCGACAGGATTGGCGTGGACGGCTGGAGCTACGGTGGTTTTATGACTGTTTCGCTGATGCTGAGAGAACCCGGCGTGTTTAAAGTGGCTGTTGCCGGCGGCCCGGTGATCGACTGGAAATACTACGAGGTAATGTACGGCGAACGTTATATGGACACACCCCAAACCAATCCGGAAGGTTACGAAAAAGCCAGCCTGCTGAATTATGTGGATAAGCTGGAAGGAAAATTACTGATCATTCACGGCACCAACGACCCTACCGTTGTCTGGCAGAACAGCTTACAATTCCTTAAAACAGCGATCGGTAAAGGAAAACAACTGGATTACTTTGTTTATCCCGGCCACGGGCATAATGTGCGGGGTGTCGACAGGGCGCATCTCTACGAAAAGATCACCAATTATTTCCTGGAAAATTTATAACATAGCCGGATGTATTAAGTTTTGAATATTTAGCTAAGTTTGTTGACCCAAAAATGAAAGCGATGATGGACATTTCCATGAACCCGAATCCTATTGTTCAGTACCTGAACAAACACCCCAAAGAATTTACCAAAGACGACTTGATCCGCTACATTGAAGACCACGATATCGAAATGGTCAATTTCAGATATGTCGGATGGGACGGACGGCTGAAGACACTGAATTTTATCATCCGGAGCAAAGAGCATCTGGATCATCTGTTAACAGCAGGCGAGCGTGTCGACGGCTCCAGTCTGTTTCCGTTTATAGAAGCAGGTTCCAGCGACTTGTATGTAATTCCGCGTTATAAAACGGCCTATGTTAATCCGTTCAGCGAGATTCCTACACTGGATATTTTATGTGCTTATTACGACCGTTACGGAAATCCTTTTGAAGGCGCGCCGGAGCATATTCTGAAAAAAGCACACGACGTTTTTAAATCGGTAACGGGCTATGAGTTTGAAACAATGGGCGAACTCGAATACTACATCATCAGCGAAGACGACGGGTTGTTTAAAGCTGATGATCAGCGGGGATATCACGAATCGACACCGTTTTCAAAATGGAATAATTTCCGGACACATGCCATGAAGCTGATCGCCGAATCGGGCGGAATGATCAAATACGGTCATTCGGAAGTCGGTAACTTCACTAAAGGAGGCTTTGTGTACGAGCAGAACGAAATTGAATTTTTCCCGACCAACGTAGAAGACAGTGCCGATCAGCTGATCAAAGCGAAATGGATTATCCGAACGCTGGCAGCACATTACGGCATGGAGATAACTTTTGCTCCAAAGATCACGATCGGGAAAGCCGGCAGCGGACTACATATTCACACACGTGTGATGAAAGACGGAAAAAACCTGATGACCAAAAACGGAGATCTGAGTGATATTGCAAAAACCGTCATTGCCGGGTATATGGACCTCGCACCTTCATTAACTGCTTTCGGCAACCTGAACCCTACGTCGTATTTCCGGCTGGTGCCTCACCAGGAAGCTCCGACAAATGTTTGCTGGGGCGACCGTAACCGCTCTGTTCTGGTGCGCATACCCCTGGGATGGAGAGCTCCTGTTAATATGATCCATAAGGTGAATCCACAGGAAAGCGGGGATTTGCTTGACCTGTCGGACATGCAAACTGTGGAATTCCGCAGCCCCGACGGCTCGGCTGACATTTACCTGCTGCTGGCCGGTTTAACGGTAGCAGCACGGCGCGGTTTTGAAATGAAATACCCGCTGAAAACTACCGAACAAACCTATGTGTATATCAATATTTTCGATAAAGACCATAAAGACAAACTGGCCCGACTCAAAAAGCTAC
>QMPO01000130.1 GCA_003648625.1 Bacteroidota bacterium | reverse complement strand
TATATTGGTGTAGCGTACCTGTTATATACATAAGCTATACTTACTGCCAGTATAATACAAATCAAAAACCAATACCAGTAAGATAGTAATCTCTTTAATATTTTTTTAATCTCATAGTCTTCACTTGTTTGAGAAGAGAGATTTCTAAGCACAGGTCCGCTGTTATCGTTATTTGTCATTTTACAAAGAAATTAGCTACAAGTAATGCGGTTGTAATAATAGATAAAGATAGCATGAGTCCTGTAAATGGTGCTACATTCTTTGTCCCACGTATTTTTTTGTCAAGCTTCACATACAGAACATCATTCGGTAAAATGTAGTAATAGGGCGAATCTATTAAATCGGGGCTAAGCAAATCAATATTTGTTACCAGTTTCCCTTCCGGAGTCTCCCTTACAAGCATTATTTCTTTGTAATTTCCCCAGTCAGTAATATCTCCGGCTGTACCTAAAGCCTCAAATATACTTAATCGGTTCTTGACCATCTTATGCTGGCCCGGGTTATCAACTTCCCCAAGTACTGTAATGTTCCTATCCACTAACTTGACAAATACCGCTGTATTGTCAAGGTATTTATCCACTTTAACTTGTAAAAGATCGCGGATTTCTTTAACTGTCATACCAGCTACATGTATTTTTCCCAAAAGCAAAAAATATATATCACCATTCTCATCAACAATGTATGTTACCAGTTCAAGATCTGATGTAGATGCCCCTCCCCTGTCTGCGGGCACAAGGTTAAGGAAAACCGCATTCTGAGGATCATCGCTAATGACTTGTATATACAGCTGGTCGTTTATTCCTACCTCATAATCATCCGGCACAGGACCATTTGGATAAATTTTTGGATCAATCCCGTTCATATACGTCATTTCGCTTAATGGTCTTGAACAAGATGCAATAAGAAAGAACAGCAGCACAATATACCATGAAGTTATTTTAAGCATAGGGCAGATGGTTTGTTTTTCAAAAATAACAAATATTTTGAGCTAATATTTATTATTCGGGTTAATTTCAAGCATTTAATGGTTTATTATTTGCTTCACAAAACAAAATTCTGAGAATAAACATCTAGCCTAAGTTTTTGCAAAAACTGTTCTTCTGAGAGCAAAGTATGACATTTGCCAAACGGGTACACTTAAATAAAAATGCACCATTTTAACACGCAACATTGATCTTTTAAATAAACTTTTATATATTAGTTCTTTATTTGAGTAAATGTTTTACTCAAAACCCCATAAAATCTTCAGTATTAATTGTGACTGAGGTGGCGAAGCTTTAAATATTGCCGTTAATTTGACTAATTAATTTCTCCTTTTCCAAGTTTTTATAGTCTTCATACAAGGTTACATTATACGTACTTCTTTATTGTATATAAGTGTGCAATCAATACCGGACTATTTAAGCCTTAAATAAATATAATAACCACACCCAATACTCCTAACCATGAAAAGCTTTATATTCAACTTTACACCAACGGGCATGATTCCAACCAAAGAAATGTCCCGTCATGTTCCAATAATACCGTCAGAAATCATTGATGACACATTGGAGGCGGTCGAAATAGGAGTTAATATGGTTCACTTGCATGCTCGTGACCTTGATACAGGTAAACCCACCTATAAGAAAGATGTTTACGCGGAAATCATTGGAGGAATAAGAAAGCATGCAAAAGACCTTATTATATGTGTATCAACCAGCGGACGCAACTGGCCTGAATTCGAAAAAAGATCTGAAGTACTTGATTTGACCGGAATATATAAACCGGATTTCGGAAGTTTAACACTTAGCTCCTTAAACTTTAACAAGCAAGCTAGTATTAACAGCCCTGATGTGATCAAATCACTGGCAGCTAAAATGCTAAAGAATGGTATTAAACCAGAGCTGGAAGCTTTTGACCTTGGCATGATAAATTATGCAAAATATTTAATTGCAAAAGATCTGTTAACACCTCCTTACTATTTCAATTTGATTTTAGGAAATATCGCCTGTGCCCAGGCAAATATGTTAAGTCTTGGTTTGATGGAAAAAGAATTACCTGATCATTCAATCTGGTCGGCAGGTGGCGTTGGTAATGCACAACTTAAGGTGAACGTGATGTCTCTGGTGTCCGGCGGAGGAATCAGGATAGGCCTGGAAGACAACATTTGGTTTGATGAAAACCGCACGCGTCTTGCTTCAAACAAAGATTTACTGATACGTATCAGAGACATTGCAGAAATGCTGGGAAGGAAACCATTATCACATAAGGAAGCCAGGTCAATACTTGGCTTGTCAAAATGAAAAAACGGTTAAAATTTATCGTAAGTAAACTGAAGTATGATTCACTTCTTCAAACGATAATCAATGCTTTTAAATTGGTTGGGGTTTCCTTATACCCATACTATGTATATGAAGAAAATTCAAATAGAAATGGTCCTGCCAAACAGATAGCAACTCCTTTAAAAAAAATTGAGATAAAACTCGCTGAGAAAAATGATATGGTTCAATTTCTTGATTTTCCTGATATGATGGGAAATCTTGAACGATTGCATGAAAGACTTGACAGGGGAGACATTTGTGTAGCAGCCTGGCTGGAAGGAAAAATAATCGCCTTTTCATGGGCGAATCTTATTTCTTTTGAGTTTCTGACAGAAAAATATGAATTAAATGAAGATGAAGCTTACTTATATAACGCATATACTGCGCCCACATACCGCGGAAAAAGATTGGCTTACATTCTTCGCCATGAGTTATATAAGATATTGACCTCGGAAGGGAAAAGAAAACTTTACAGTTTTTCCATAAAAACGAATACTGCTGCCATAAAGTTTAAAAAAAATATTGGTGCACGAATTATTGGCTCCGGATTGAAAATTAAACTTTTCGGAAGATGGTATTCGTACAACAAAACAGCATTTGAGAAATCCCGCGTTTTAGTACAAACTTAAGCTGCTAACTTACTATAATCTTTTTGAAGTTGCCTGTAAAACTTCTTGATTTTAAATAAAATACAGAAGAACTGAGTTTTTTTATTCTATAGAAGATATGTCTTCTAAATGTTAGACCAAATACAGAATTAGTTGCTGAATATTATTATCACAAATAAAACCAGGATCAAACTATTACTTAAGTTCTTCCTAAATAGCGACACAACCAGCTATTTAAGAAAATTATCGTCTGAATTTGGTGATTCAACCAATTCCATTCGGATAGAGCTGAACAGGATGGAAACAGCAGGCTTGCTTTCTTCTAAACGTCAGGGAAATAAAAAAATATACAGGGCAAATACCCTGCATCCTCTATTTAAAGACCTTAACAGTATCTTAAGAAAGATTGTCGGTATTGACAGTATCATTGAAAAAGTTGCCCTGAAAGTTGGTGATCTGAAAGCGGCCTACTTAACAGGAAACTTAGCCAGGGGAATTGACTCCGGAACAATAGAACTAATTCTTGTCGGCGAAGATCTTGATCATAGTTATATAACTTCACTTGTTAAAAAGGCGGAGAAACTGGTCAATCGCAGTATAAGCTTCACTATCGTTTCTTCAGCAACTGCGCCAGATCAGTTAAAATCAACACAACAACTACTTATTTGGGGTAACCCTAAATTTAAATAATAATTAATATTGAAGAATCCCGAAAATAAAATACTAGTAACCGGAGCAGCAGGTTTTATTGGCTTCCATTTGGTTAAAAGCTTACTAAAAAACAACTATCAAGTGGTTGGTCTGGATAACATAAACGATTACTACGATGTATCCCTTAAATATGCCCGTCTTAGTGAAACAGGAATCAACACTGACTTCTCTTCTCAAGGCAGTACATCTAATTCAAATCAGAAGAGAGAAATTCCCTACAACACATTAATTCAATCAAAAAAACAACCGTCTTATAGCTTCATCAGAATGCATCTGGAAGACAGGGAACAACTGAACAAATTGTTTGAAGAGGAAAAATTCACTACAGTATGTCACCTGGCCGCACAGGCTGGTGTGCGTTATTCTATTAAAAATCCGTTTGCCTACATCCAGAGCAATATTAACGGATACGTTAATATCCTGGAAGCATGCCGACATAATCATATCGGTCATTTAATATACGCCAGTTCTTCCAGCGTATATGGCAACAGTTCTGACATGCCACTGAGAATCACACACAATGTTGATCATCCGATCAGCTTGTATGCAGCTACGAAGAAGAGCAACGAACTTATGGCATTCACTTATAGTCATCTGTATAATTTACCAACTACCGGATTACGGTTTTTTACCGTATATGGCCCATGGGGAAGACCGGATATGGCTTACTATATTTTTACAAAAAACATCATTGAAGGAAAGCCTATTAAAATATTCAATAAGGGGCATATGCACCGCGACTTTACCTATATTGATGACATTGTGGAAGGTATGAATAAGATTATCGAAACACCACAAGTGAAAAAACAAACCGTGCCCTATAAGCTGTATAACATAGGTAACTCCTCCCCTGTTTTACTCCTCGACTTCATTCACGAAATTGAAGAGGTTCTGGGAAAAAAAGCTATTAAAGAATTTTTACCAATGCAACCGGGTGATGTAGTTAATACAAAAGCAGATGTAAATGATCTGATTAAAGATTTCGGATATAAGCCAGCTACAACTATCAAGGCTGGAATAAGCCGCTTTGTAAACTGGTACACAGGCTATTATAAGTAACCTCGTTTGACACCTAAGCGTATATAAAAAACAATTACTATCAACCAACCTGACGCTTACTCCACTTCCTTTTAACGATTAACATGATTGTATACTATACAAAAAAAGGCTCCATTAAAATTAAGCATGTGCTTTTCCCTGACAAGATCAAAACTCTTGATTCTTACAAATTTGCAAATTACAGCTATACATGCAAAAACTTTCATCACCCGCTTTTCATTAAAGTTCGCAGGCAAACCATTATAATTGATCTTACTCAAGATATTCAAAGTATTTTTAAGGAATTCGGTTATTATAACCGCCGGAAGATACGCAAAGCGGCTAAAATCAATCTTGCATGGACAGTTGACAGCGACTTAAAGGAGTTTGTTCCTATTTATAATGAATTTGCCCGAAAAAAAGGTTTAAAACTATTGAGCATAGAGAGCCTGCAAGGCATCAACGATTATACCGTCACGAAAGTTACCCACAACAACACTATTCTGGCTGCACGCTATTACATAATCGACCAGAAGCATCGTGTTGTCAGAGCAGTTTATGGAGTAACTAACAGGTTAGATCAACGTGCTGATACAAAAATTGCAGGATGGGCTAACCGCTACCTGCATTTCGAAGACATTAAATATTTCAAAAACCTCGGTTTTAAGACATATGACCTGGGAGGTACTGCCGAACACACAAAAAAAGTAGTATCACACCATATAGATGAATTTAAAAAGGAATTTGGTGGTCGGATAGTAGATGAATATGTATATGAAAGTATTCCGCTGTTTTTGGCACTTAAATTTAAAGAAATATTTTATCATCATTACCCGTATTAGATGTGCTGAAAATGTGAAAAACCAATACCAGCTTCTTTAATATATAAACTAGCTCAACTGTTTAATATTACTTTTTTAAGTGAGAAATCTCTTTCAAAATAAAACCGGAAGTGCCATTAAATGGTATGGGATCGAGGTTTTCGGCAAGCATCAAATTTAAAGAATAGATGATTGAATACAGCACGAACAAAGGAGGAATAAAGATTCAGCATAAACTTTATGCAAAAAAAATAAAAGTTTCGGACGGTTTCAAAATAGTGAATTACAATTATGTGAGAGGTAATTTTTTCGCACCATTATTTATTAAAAAACACAGATACACTTTACTTGTCGATCTGACTCAGAACGAAGAGGTTATATTCCAGCACTTTAAGCCGAACACACGTAACAAAATAAGAAGGGCTGTTAAAAATGAGGTAGTATTCGATATTGAAACAAATCTGAAAGAATTTATAACGTTTTATAATGAATTTGCATTAAAAAAAGGTCAGGCTTTCCTTTCATATGAAAGTTTTCAGCAACTGAAGCCCCTCACACTTACAAAAGCAATGATACATGATCAAACACTCGTGATGCATGCTCATATTACGGATAAAAAGGCAAACATTGCCAGGATGATCAACTCTGCTTCCGTCAGGCTGGAAAAGGGTACTAATACCAACTTGGCAGGATGGGCTAACAGGTTCTTACACTACCAGGATATGTTATATTTCAAGAGAAAGGGTGTAATAACTTATGATTTCGGTGGCACGGCTCACCATACAAAAAAGAAGGACAACCATGAAATCGATAGATTCAAAATGGAATTTGGCGGACGTATTATCGACGAATACTTTTATGAATCAATTCCTCATTATTTGGCTTTAAACCTGAATAAAGTTTTTAGTAGCGTCATCAGAAGAAAATCAATTTAATCTCTGCTAACAAAAGAATATTGGATTATTACCCGGGTTAACTTTTTCATATACTGCGTTTCATAATAGAAGTGGAATAATATTTTATTTAAAAAACAGATCGATTCTTGATATCAGTTATAAATAAGCCGTTTTGATTACTTCTTAAATAAATATCATGGGAGATGTGACAGTACCAAATTTTTTTATCGTTGGTGCACCTAAAAGCGGTACTACCGCTTTAAGTGTGTTTTTAAGTGAACATCCACAAATCTTTTTTTCAGACCCAAAAGAACCCGAATATTTTGCAAAAGATTTAAAAAAGCCCCAAAACTGGTTATGTGGCAATGATTTTGACGAATATCAAAAACTTTTTGAGTCAGCTAATGAAAAACATTTAGTAGTTGGCGAAGGATCTGTAATGTACATGTTCTCAAAAACAGCAATCAGAGAAATATATAATTTTAATCCCGAAGCAAAACTGATTATTATTGTAAGAAACCCTCTGGATTTAGCTTACTCATTTCACGAACATCTACGTTTTGATTTCGAAGAAGATCAAGGAGACTTTGCAAAAGCGTGGGCACTTCAAGAAAAGCGTAAAAAGGGACTTAATTTACCTAAAAACATCAGAAACCCAAGCTATCTTCAGTATGGTGAAGTTGCGATGCTGGGAAACCAAGTAGAAAAGGTATTCAATATTTTCCCTTCAAATCAAATTAAAATAATTGTATATGATGATTTTATAAAGTCAAACCGCAAAGAGTATTTAAAAGTATTAAAATTTCTGGGCGTGCAAGATGATAACCGGAAGGAGTTCAATAGATATAACGAGAGACTTAATCATAAATGGAGGGGATTATCAGTTTTTCGGAGAAAACTTCCAAAAGGGATGCAAAATTTTATTCGAGTTCTTAATGAAAATCTTACTAAGTTGCCATATGGAGAAAGATTTGGGTTTACAAACAGAACTAAGATAAATAGGAAACCTCTACCTCAGAGCTTAAAAAGAGAAATGTCTGACTTCTTCAGGGATGATGTTAAGAAACTATCCAAAATTATAAAACGCGACCTAAATTATTGGCTCTGTGATTAATAAGTAAAGACAGATTGTATCCCTCATAATAAACCATTCCAATAAATTAAATGAATAATCCCATTCAAAAAAAAACCGGAAAAGCGATCAAGTGGTATGGTATTGAGGTCTTTGGTAAACAACTATTGCAAATAGGCATAACCATATTACTAGCACGTCTTTTGGAGCCTGAAGATTTTGGCCTGATTGGCATGGTTTACATCTTTGTATTAGTTTCATCAGTTATTGTAGATGGCGGGTTTGCTGCAGCACTCGTTTATAAGAAGAATATCGACTCGGCTGACAAGTCCACCGTATTTTACACGAACATTATCATATCCCTCCTGCTCTATCTGTTGATTTTTATATTTTCTGAGAGTATTGCCAGCTTTTACAACCAGCCTCAGTTAAAAACAATTGTCAGATGGCTGGGATTATCAATTATTCTTGCAAGCTTCAATATTGTTCATTACGCTATGTATTCGCGTAAAATGAATTTTAAAACCCCGGCCAAAATCAATTTATTAGCTCTGGTCATTT
>QMPO01000129.1 GCA_003648625.1 Bacteroidota bacterium | reverse complement strand
TGGATGGTTGTGAAATATACGCCAGTTGCGAACCCTGCCCCATGTGTCTCGGTGCCATTTACTGGGCTCGTATTGATATGCTGTATTATGCCGGAACACAGGACGATGCTGCCAAAGCAGACTTTGACGACTCGGTGATCTACCAGGAATTCTGTCTTCCCAAAGAAAAAAGGCAGCTTCCTTCAACACAAATGATGCGCAAAGATGCAGTTAAAGTATTTGATGAGTGGATTAAAAAAGAGAATAAGATTCGTTATTAATCAAATAACTATTCAACAACATATCCCTGAAAACCACTATTTTTTTTTATGGCAGGATTCCGTCTATTAAAGCTTCACAATTTGTCCTCTATTTGCACTTTACAAGTAGCAATAAATAGGAGGATCATTGAAAACAGAAAATAAGATACAATACCTTACCTATTTGGATGTGAGAATTTATGATCAGCATTTGATGCTTATTGAGGCGAAGGGATACTCGGAACATGAACGGCCCGGAGTTCCCAAACTTGTTCCGGCACATCAGATCGGCAATTATTCGGAAGAGGGAATCCTTGAACTGGATTTTATCAACCAGCCTGTTGGAGACTCTAAAAAGGAAAAAGTGACTTTTGATATCAAGATTGTTATTGATCTTGGTAAACTACCGGACAATCTAATGGGTGTCAAAGTTATTGCGGAAGAAAATGCAGATATTATTTTAATTTAGAAACTATTATAAATCATACAGCAAATGGCAAACAACAGAAATATTTGCATCGCGAAGAATTTATTTGTACCTTGCACTAAATCAAAATGATACGATTAATAATAGCAGACGATCATCCACTCATGCGGGACGGTATAAAAACGATCCTTGCTCGTGAAGAGGATATTGAGGTAATAGATTGTGCCGAAGATGGCACCGAATTACTTAAACTTCTTGAAACAAAGGAGACCGATGTTATCCTTATGGACATTAACATGCCGGGAATGAATGGTATTGAAGCGACAAAACTTATCAGGAAGAAATATCCGGATATTAAAATACTTGCCTTTTCTCAATACGATGAAAAACGTTTTGTTAAGCAACTTATGAAAAACGGGGCTAACGGATATTTGCTTAAAAACTCAGCTGCCGGAGAACTGGTAAAAGCAATCAAGATTATAAACACGGGAGGTGTGTTTTTAAGCGAAGACCTCCCGAATATTTTTGGCGATGAGCCCAAGCCGCGTACCAATCATCTTTTCCCCCAACTCACTAAACGCGAGCTTGAAGTACTAAGAGAAATCTGCAAGGAGAAAAATACGGCAGAAATTGCAGAAGCTCTCTATTTAAGCCCCAATACGGTTGAAACTCACCGGTCAAACCTGCTGCTTAAAGTGGGCGTGAGAAACACAGCCGGCCTGGTAAAATGGGCCATTGAAAATGAAATTGTTTAACCTCTAAATAATGAAATGATGGGAAATTACCTACGCAATCTGCATGCACAGTTTTTTGATGATCCGAGTGGCAAGAAAATAAAAGTCTATTTTGAAACCCATATGGATTCTGAATGGAGTTTGATAGACAAAAAAGTGCCTGCACCCGGATCGGTTATTACCGACAATCTGGATTTAGCATTTAACATTAATGAATCAGCCAGTGCAAACACATTTAAAATAACAAGGCATGAGTATATTTTTGAAGTGGACATACCCGCCGGATTTAAACATTTTACCAGTGTGACTCTTTATCACAGCCAGGGGAGTGACCATGATTCGGTAGGAACAGCCGGAGATCCTACTTAAGATAATACTCCGTATAAAATAAACTTTGCGAAGTGGGGTGATTGTAAAAACGATTTAGACATTAAAGTTTTATCCCTTTAATTCGATCAATACATCACATCCCGGATACTATTTGATCAAAATTTGTTCATTCTTTTAAAATAAATTGACTACTATTTATTCAAGCTTAGGTAACATATATGATAAAGTCTAAAAGTCTCTATATTACTCTCATTTTAACCGCCATGCTGGCAACTGCTTTGTATGCCACTCCACAAAGCAAAGGGGTAGATGCAGTTCTCGACAAAGCCAGGTATTATATTGATCATCTTAACTACGACTCGTCTATTCTTTACCTTGATTCAGCTATGGCGCTTACCCGTTCAACAAATGACCGGCTGAATGTAACTTACATAAACAGACTCAAGGGATATGCATATCTGAAAAAGAATCAGTATGATTCGGCTGGCTTTTACCTGGAAAAAGCGAGAAAACAGGCAAAGTTACTTGGTAATGATACAATCCTTGCAACTGCCGAGCTTAACCTGGGATGGGTAAAACATCAAAACGGATTGAGCGACTCAGCCCTCATTTTATACAAAAACGGGCTGAAAATTTATCAAAGCACCGGTGACACTTCCGGAATGGCGACAGCCTATACATTTCTCGCCTATCATTACAATTATTCGGGAGATTTTGATAAAGCATTGAACAATGCGCTGAAAGCAACTTATATCTATAGTAAAAAAGACGAACCCAAACGATATATAAAATCCCTGATACAATTGGGAAATAGTTATGAAAATTTGAAAGATAATGATACTGCTATTGCTTGTTTTAAAAAAGCATATCAACTGAGTCTTGATCATAATTTCCCGAAAGAAGCAACCAGTGCGCTTATTAATATCGCTGTTATTCATTATAATTGGGGAAAGGATTTGGAAGAAAAAAATGACTCTGCCAAGGCAAGGGAAGAATTCAATCTGACAAAAGATTATTTTTTGAAAGCTATTGAATTTAATGACAGTCTTAATAATAAGAAACAACTGGCATTAGTGTACGCTAATATCTCAACCATTTACCGCCGCCTTAACGAAGATCAGAAGGCTATAGAATCAGCACAGAAGTCCATTGACCTTGCAATCGAAATCAGCAATCCCGGAGTACAGTTGCGTGCACTCAATAACCTGGGTATTTGTTATAAAAAGCTTAAAGACTATTCAAGAGCAGAGAGTTGCTACCTTGAAGCTATGGCATTGGCAAAAAAACTTCATTATATGGCAGAGTTATTGAATCTAACCAATAACCTGAGCAATATTTATGAAATAAAAGGGGATTATAAAGAATCCCTGAAATATGCACGTTTAGCTGCTGCCTACCAAGATTCATTGTTCAGCGAAAAGAAGCAGGAACTCATTGAAAAGCATAAAGCTGATTTTGAGATCCTGCATTTAAAAGATCAAAATAAAATTAAAGAGTTGGAGAAGAAGAAGATTCGTTTCCAGCGCAATCTTTCCTATGTCATTGGCGCTGTTATCATCCTTTTATTAATTCTTATACTCTACTTTTTCAGAATGCGTGTCCGCAAGAACCGGATTATCGCAGCACAAAAAATTCAGAAGCTGGAAGATGAGAAAAGACTGATGGCTGCGCAGTCAGTACTGGTTGGCCAGGAAAAAGAGCGCGAACGTATTGCCCGTGAGCTGCATGATGGCATAGGCGTACTGCTCTCAACGGCCAGCATTCATTTTTCGAGTGTTGAGGAACAAACAGATGAGGAAACAGGGAAAATGCTGAAGAAAGCCAACAAACTCCTTAAAGACGCCGGTAAAGAAGTGCGCCAGATTTCCCACAATATGATGCCTGGTGTACTTTCAAAATTCGGCCTCAGAGAAGCAATTGAAGACTTATTTGAAGATGTAGAAGACACCGGCGATCTCGATATTGATTTACAAGTAAAGTGTAAGAAAGAACGGCTTCCAGAAAATACAGAGATAATGATCTATCGTGTGATCCAGGAAATGCTTAATAATACTCTTAAGCATGCAAACGCCTCTGCCATCTCCTTATTTGCTGAAAGAACCGACGAGCAGATTATCATAGAGTATGCTGACAATGGCGATGGCTTTGAAATAGACAAACTACCCCAAAGTAAAAGCCTCGGTTTGTCGGGTATCCGCTCACGAATTGATTACCTGGGGGGGCACATAGAATTGACAAGCAAGCAGGGTAAAGGAACCAGGTATTCCATTACAATACCTATCAATAGTAAAAAAGAATAAAATTCTTCCCGGCACACGACACCATTTTGCACATGCGTATAATATTGTTATCTGGCTGATTTCCGCTATTTTTTTAATATCCCCGAATAAGGTTAAAAATTTTTGCTTTTTGTGTCGCACCTTTGTATCACTAATAATCACTAAAAAATTACTAAGATGAAAACAAAAATTCTAGTACTCGCAGTTTTACTGGTTGGAGGTTTACTTTTTACCTCATCATGTACATGTGAAAAAGACAATGCCTTGTTAGAAGACATTGCATCCGCACAATTCGATGTTAAGGATAATTACATTGAAGATCAGCAGCTCATTCACAGAATATCAAATTCTCCTGACCCGTTCATGAATTACACGACGATCTCCTACAATTTACCTGTAGCAGGTTTCGTAGAATTGTCCGTGTCTCACGCAACTTTGTATAAAGAAATTGTACTGGTACGCGAACAAAAAAGAGCCGGCATGCATTCTGTTGGCTTTAATGCAGCCGGAATGCCCTCAGGCGATTATTCTATAGTATTAAGAGTTAATCGTGAGCTTGTCGCTACAGCTTCGGCTGAAAGAGTTGATAATGGTTCAGAATTCATTTTTCCCGATGTAAACTAGAACAACTAAAAAAACCGTATAATTTTTTACCGGTTATACTAAATTCCCTGCTAAAAACTGAGTTCTGCCAGACCCGGCCCACAAGCCGGGTTTTTTGTTTTTACATTTCATCTTAGTCTAGTGGAAAACCACTATTTTTTTTTATCCCTGAAAACCATTAGAAGAATTCGGATATAGTTTACCACCTTCGTAGTACGAAAAAAGAAAAAAAACTCAGATTAAGAATCATGTATGTTGCGCAGGTCAAATTATTCTCTTTTAAACTAACATCTAGCCCACAATCAGTCAATTCCTGACAATAGTTATTTTTCTCAGTGACAGACCTGCTGCCTATGAGCCCGGCCCATTCGGACCGGGTTTTTTTTCTAAAATGAATAAACGTACTTATCTTTTATGTGCTTCGCCGGAACCATTGGCTACAACACTTACTTTTTCGGGGGCACCATAATAATATAAATCACCTGAACCGTTCAGAGAGGCCGACAACTTGTTGACCGCCTGCACCGAACAATCGCCCGAACCCGTGTTTCTGATATCAGCATCCACGGCTTTTAACTGGCGGGCATTTAAGTCACCCGAACCGTTTTGTGTTACCGTCAGCTGAACAGATGAACCACTCAGTTTACTATCCCCTGAACCCGTCATCGAAACACGGCAATTCTCTAATTGCAACTCGTCAGCAAACAGATCGCCCGAGCCGGAAGCAATTACTTGCAAATCGCCTTTCACCCCGGATAAATTCACATCACCTGATCCGTTTATTTTCAGTTCCAGATTTATTACCTGCAAGTCGGCATCCAAATCACCTGATCCGTTTATATTGATCTCTACATCTTTTCCGGGCAGCCCTCCTGTACATTTTATATCACCGCTTCCCGAGTTCTTGATCAAATCTATCCGGCTCATAGTAATATGCACTTCGAAAACTTTTACCATACGGAAGTTTCCTTTGGAGCTGATCTTTAATACTCCGTCTTCAACTTTCGTAATCAGCCTGTCAATTACGTCTTCATCGGCTTTCACCGTAACGGTCGTTATATCTCCCGGCGAAATATAAATATCTGCAAACGTTTCCTGATCTATTCCGGTAAACTCTCCGAGTTGTCGCTGCTGTGTTACCTGAGCTTCAAGGTTCCAGGCCAATGCTGTGATTATTACTGATAAAACTAATGTTAATGATTTCATGGTTACTTTTTTTTGAACTTTGGTTTACTATTTAGTGTTCTTTTTATCTACCTCTTATGACGTTTCCGGCGCACAATAGTTACTATACACTAATGAAAATATTAGTTTTGCCATTCTAAACAAACAACAATATTAATTATTTTTTCTATGAAAAAGCTGAGAATCTACCATTTAGCAATATTATTTATTTTTCTGTTACAACCAACTTCTGTTTTTCCACAATACCAGGAAATTTATAATGCGGTTCAGGAAAAAATTAAATCTGAACTTGAAAGTGGTGTGACCCACATCGGGAATGATTTATTATATACACCTGACAGACTGAATAACTATTACAGTAAGCACAATTACGAGCCTTTGTGGTTTCAAAAAGAAAACAGAGAAGAACTCATTGAGATTATTAGAAACGCATACGTGGAAGGACTCAATCCTACGGATTATCATCTTGAACGCATCGAAGATCTGGAAAATCAGATGACAGGAGGGAATCGCGATATTGATCTGCTCGCTAATCTTGAACTGCTATTATCCGACGCTGTTGTGTTGTATAGTTACCACCTTTTGTGGGGTAAAGTCGATCAGTCAAAAATCCGAAAAGACTGGGATATTCCTGAAAATCCGAAACCTGCAGGTCTCGACAGTTTATTTGCCAATTATAAATACAATAATAATCTTACCGAATTTTTTGAAAGGTTAAAGCCCCGGCATTATATGTATGTACAACTGCGGGAAGGGTTGAAATTATACCGAAATATTGCCGAAAACGGCGGATGGCCTTCCATTCCGGATGGTGAAGTTTTAAAACCCGGCATGACCAACGAACGGATACCCGTAATAAGAGGATATCTGACGGTTACGGGCGACCTGCAGACTGCAGACCTGGTGGAAGACTCTGTTGCCACCTTATTTGATAAAGAACTTGAGCAGGCGGTTAAAACTTTCCAGTTCAGGCATAATCTAAGCCAGGACGGTGTAATTGGAAAAGGCACCCTCGCACAAATAAACGTACCCGTTGAAAAACGGATGGACATGATCCGTGTAAACATGGAACGTGCCCGCTGGGTGTTGCAACAGCTGGAACCTGATTTTCTGGTTGTGAATATTGCAGGTTTCAATATACGCCGTGTGAAAAACGACTCAATAGTATTCTTTTCACCTGTCATTGTAGGGAGACTGCATCACGAATCACCCGTTTTTAAAGGTAAAATGACGTACATTGAACTGAATCCGACATGGACCCTTCCATACTCTATAGCTACGAAGGAAACATTACCCAAATTACAAAAGGACCCATCATACCTGGCAAAGAAAAATATGATCATCATGGACAGAGACGGAAAAAAACTGGACCCGTCAACCATTGACTTTTCGAAATACTCCAGAGGCAATTTCCCTTTTATAATCCGACAAGAGCCAGGGCCGCATAATGCGCTTGGCCAGGTGAAATTTATGTTCCCCAATAAATATTCGGTTTATTTACACGACACACCTGCCCGATCGCTGTTCAGCCGCGAAGACCGTGCTTTCAGTCATGGATGCATCAGGTTGGATAAAAAATGGGAACTCCTGATGAACCTGATGAACGAACCGGATGTGTGGAATATGGAAAAGATCAACGAAATCATTAAAACTGAAAAAACAACACGTATCACGTTACCACAGCCAATCGATATTGTTATACTGTACTGGACTGCCGGCGCTGATAAGGAAGCAAGATTGTTTTTCAATAAAGACATTTACAATCGTGATGAGGCCGTCCTGAAAGCGCTTAACGGACCTGTAACGCTTTAAAGGCTTACTAGCTAACGAATTAACCTGAATGAAAAAAGTTATACTTATTGCAATTTGGTTGCTTGCTGTGCATATTCTGCTGGCAGGCCCTGCCTATCGCGTCAGCTTTCATGTAAAAGTAGGTGATGAGACAACCAACCTGGAACGGTTCAGCTATTTTTTGCTTCCGGGAGATACTCTGGTACTATCCATAGCTGATGACAAGCTGGAGCATTATAGTATATTCAGCCACAACGGAGATCTAATATCCCCGTTGGATGACCAATGGTTTTACATTGCCCCTGAAAAAAAAGGCTATTACAAAGTACTGATTCAAAAACAGGGCTCAGACGAAAACATGCTCTTACAAATTTTTGTTATGGTTCCGGCCTCGAATATCAGAGACGGATTTTTAAACGGATACAGGATCGGTAACTACCCCGATCATAATTATAAAAATAAAAAGAACTATCAGGATCCT
>QMPO01000128.1 GCA_003648625.1 Bacteroidota bacterium | reverse complement strand
TTGAAAATGTTCATTTTATTGTACCTGATTTCCATATTGACTTTTGATTCAGGCGGGATGATCTCTGCTGCGTAATGCTTCTGAAAGTTATCAATTCCTGCTACCAGGTCATCAGCAAGTTCTTTCTCCCCGTTTCTGACGGACTTCAGGTAATTTGGAATGATCTGTGTCATCATAGCTGAATCTTCGGGAGGAATCCCCGTAAACCTGGAATTTTGATTAAACCATTTGGCATACGGGTCAACAGGGTTCGGTAAGATGTTCAGGAAATCACCACGATAAAGCATGTAGCAAATGTTCATCCGTTCGTCAGCTTTGATCACATCTTTGTCGAAAGTGCCCTGTTCAGAAGGTTTCCTGCTGTGTGCTATCGAAACAAAGTTGCCCAGCTTGTATGTTCCGGTTTTCATGTCGATAAAATCAAGGTAGGAGGCGTATTTACCATCAATGCCCAGAAATTTTTTCAATTCCGGGTGTTTTACCTTGATTATGGGAACCATTTGCCATTCGTAGGGATTGCTTATCATGCCCAGCAATACCTGGTCGGGAGTCTGCCCCATGAATTCTGTTTTCTGTGCAATTTTGCGCAACAACTCGCTGGAAAGCGTATTTATCGGTTTTATTCTGCCGTCGTGCGATTGCACCAGCAGTTTTCCAAATTTTTCGGCCTGCTCTTTATCCACAGCTTTAACATCATCGGATGATTTGTGTGTATGCTGGGCCATCAGTGCAGGTGAAAGAAGAAGTAAGGTAAAGATTGCAGCAGCAACTTTGGCCTTCGTTCCGCTTTTTTTGGTGATGGATCTGCCGAGTTTGGCAAACCTCGTATGTTTATAAAAAAGAGCAAGGAACATACCCAGCGACATCAGGAAATAGCCGATATAGGTAAACAACGTGCCCCAGTAATCATGATTCACCGACAAGATAGTACCCAGCTCATCCTGGTCGTAAGAAGACTGGAAGAACCGGTATCCCCTGTAATTCAGTACATGGTTCATATAGATACGGTAGGGCATATCCACACCTTTTTCTTTGTCAATCAATTGAATCTCGCTGGCAAACGATGATGGGCTGTTTGAACCCGGGTAGCGTTCCAGCTGAAAGTCAAGCAATTGAATGACGAATGGCAGGTGGAGTATTTTAGCCCCGTACCGCATGCTGACAGAAACACCATCTGTAGTAAGGGTTTCCCAGTTACCCTTTAGTCCTTTTCCCCCGCGAAGAACAAATTTCCGCATCTCACCGTTTAAGTTGGCGTCAATTACGACAGCATCGTTAAACTTGACATCGTTACCGCTGTACGTCTCGTAATCCAGTATGCCATTTTTATAGAAAAGAGTTGCCACTACACTAAGGTCACCTGCTTCGTATAAGCTTTTTAATTCGAATGGAAACCACGAACCCGGCAGTATTGTATCCATTGTCATACCCATCATTGAACGTTTAAAAATAGTGTCGTTCGAGCTGAAGAATAAAGAGTCTTCCTTCAGCCTGATGTTCAAGGCTTCATCCACTGGGTTGTCGCCAAAATTGATCAGGGTCGGCCCGATATATGCAGGCTCATTGTATTTGAAATAGTTGGTTTGTCTTCCCATGCCGTGTGATGCCACAAGTATAATGTACGGAACTCCATTTTCATCATCTCTGATTATTTCCTGTGCATTTGGAATAAATTTTACCGATTTGAAACGATATTTATCATTATTGAAAGTGACAGAAGTTTTATATTTTTTGGGAGTTAGTACCGACATATAAACCGGATCAGAATTATAAACGGAGTCTTTGCCATCACTGATAACAAGATCGATATATGTTTTATCCGACATCATACTGGCGGATGTTTTCCCTTCACGGATGTGCATCATGCCTTCAAAGCTTGCAAAGCGGGTAATAGCAGATCCCAGCAGGATAACCAGAAAGGCGAAGTGAAACAGAAAAACAGGCAATTTCCTTAGCGTATAAAGCTTGTAGATAAATATGTTGCCTGTAAGGTTGATTGCCAACAGCAAAAGCAGGATGTTGAACCAATTGGCACTATATACAACAGCTTTTGCTGCTGTCGAGCCAAAGTCGTTTTCAATAAAAGTTGCTGTTCCTATAGCTGCTGCAAAAACCAGGAGCAAAATGCCCATAGTTTGCATAGAGAAAAATATATTTGTGAGTTTCTTCATCTTTTTTATTTTATTCGTTGTTTTTAATTAATACATCGATGGCGCCTACCCCGAATTTACTGATAGAAGCCATTTTGTTTTCAGTCTCCTCATATTCTTCAAGCTCTTTAATGATTGCCGATTTTAAAACACCGTTTCCTACACCATGTATGAAGGTGACTTTTGTGTAATCGTTGGTAAGAGCACTGTTCAGGGCTTTTTTAAAATAGGCGATCTGGATATTCAGCATGTCGTGGCTCGTCAGTCCGGCAATATTGTCAATCAATTCGGCTATATGGAGGTCCACTACCGCTTCGTTCATGCCGGTTTTATGCTTTTCAATCAACGGTTTTTCTTTAACCGGCTGTGCTAATTGCGTTTTGCTGCTCTGGCCGAATTTCTTTGCATGTTCCTGTTCCGAAACAATTTCGATACCTGCCTGTGGCATAACATTTACGATGATGGCTTTTCCCTGGAGCAATGTATTGGACAGGTAATTTCCTTCTTTGAAAAACCGGCCCGCTTTGATATTGATTTCCGTATGCACCGGAAGATATAGTTTTTCAGGCAGGTCTTTGTGCAGCATGAATTGAAGGTGTCCTCTTGTCCAGTTCTCAATCTCATCCCTGCTGATGGTTTCAAGTACAACTTTTGAGTCGGCAGGTAATGATCCGTAATCAATGCCCTCAAGCGTACCCTCCCTTTCGAAAAACAGACTGTACAGCATATCATATGATGTGTTGTTTAACAGAACAACATCCATATCGCCCGTCAGTATCCACTGTTGTTCATGCGGTTCAAAAGCCAGGTAAATACCTTTGGGTTCTCTGACCGTTCCCCACGGATTTATTTCACTTGTTGTTTCAGGTACGGTTTCCTCGGGCTCCTGAATGGTTTTCTGGACAGGTGCAGCAGGTGCAGCCGTTTCAAATATATCATCTTCAGCAAGTGCACGGTAATCCAGAATCAGATCTGCCGACAGAACAGGCATTTCGAAACCGTCATCAGTCATTATTTTTACCAGTTTACTATCTATAATGGCGGTAATGGTTCCCCCGCCTTTTTCATTCAAAAAATTAACCTTATCGCCTACGCTGAATTTCATATTACCCGTTGTATTAAGTCAGCGAAAATACAAATAATGAAAGGAAGATACAGATAATTGATAATTATTTAGCCGTAGTTGACAAAGCAATACATCGGCTGTTGTGTTTGTGGAGTCAGACCTTATTTATAACACTTTCTAAATGAAGTAGCATGATCTTTTTCTATGGACACAATTGTTATTTTTGTAAAGATAAGCTTGACACATGATACGGGTTTTTTCTATTATTGTTTTATTTCTTGGATGTGTCTGGACTTCGAAGGCTCAGTCAATATTAATAAATGGCAGAATTAAAGACTCCATGAGCGGAGAACCTGTAGAGAATGCCCAGATAATTATTCCGGCAACAGGTGAAGGTACCGTAAGTGGAGAAGATGGATTTTTCAGTTTATCCGTTAGTCATGAGTTTCCGGTTGAACTGTCTGTGATCCACATAGCATACGACAAAGAAGTGTTGACTGTTCAAAATAAAAAATCAACAGGAATTATCCTGTATCTAAATCCTAAAACAACCTATTTGGATGAAGTTACCGTTATGGGTAGTTTTGAGAATGAGAAGCCCTACCGGACGGAAACAATTTCTGCCAAAACAATTACAAAAACAAGCATCTCCGATATTGGAATGTTATTACGCAGGGAACCTAATGTCAGCGGAGTGAAAAAAGGAGCTGCAGGGGTTGATCCGGTTGTACGTGGTTTTAAGTATGCGCAATTGAATGTCCAGCTGGACGGAGGAATAAAGATAGAAGGTGGATGCCCGAACAGGATGGATCCGGTGCTGGCACATGTGGATATTAATGATGTGAAAAATATATCAGTTTACAAAGGCCCTTTTGCATTAAAGTATGGGCCTAATCTGGGCGGGGTCATCAATGTAAGCACTTATACGCCCAGGTTCTATGATGCATTTGAGAATCATATTGAAGTTTTCGCCGGAGGGCAAACCAACCATACCGGTTTTAAAAACAGTTTCGGTGTAAACGGAGGTAATGACGTAGTAGCCTATTATGTAAAAGGAAATTACAAGCAATACGGTGATTATAAGGCGGGAAACGGAGAAGTTATCTCTTCCTCGCTGGAGCAGTATAATGTGGGAGGGAAACTGGCAGTAAAACCAGCAAAAGGACATACCGTAACTGTTGGGTTCGACAGATCGTGGGGCAGGAATGTGGATTTTCCCTCCTTGCCAATGGACGAACGAAAAGATGATACTCATATATACAACATCAGCTATTTTGGGACAGATTTTAGCCGTATTGTTAACTACATCCGGTTCAAGGCTTACAACACGCATGTAGAACATGAGATGGACAATAAAAACCGCCCTTTTTCAGATACGGTTGTGGCTGTATCGCAAATTGCAGCAAACAATACGGGAGGAAAATTCGGGATTAACCTAAATCTTTGGAAAGGCCGTTTGGAAGCGGGTGTCGATTATGAGCAGATCAACAAAGACGGTAACCGCTACAAATACCTCATACTGCAACCTAATCTGCCACAGGTTACCGAAGGCTTGTGGAACAATGCTGTTATCAGAAACCTGGGTGTTTATGCCGAATGGCAGCGGTCGTTTACTTCGCTCGACCTGATTGCTGCTTTTCGATACGATTACAACACGGCTAACTCTGATACGCTGTTCAGGCGTAAGATGAACGGACAGGTGGTGTACGAAAACACAAATACTTCCAGCACGTTTAACAACATCAGTTTCAGTGTCGGGCTAACATGGCATATCAACGAAAGCAACAGTCTGCTGTTCTCGCTGGGACGTGGCGTCAGAAGTCCCGATATGACTGAACGATACATCATCCTGCTGCCTGTTTCGTATGATCCGTACGATTACCTAGGGAATCCGCAACTAAAACCTGAAGTGAATTATGAGGCAGACTTCGGCTACCGTTTTATGCAAAAAACAGCTGGGGCGCTGCATGTTTCCGTTTTTTACTCAATAGTGGAAAATTATATACTCGGCGAACTGGTGCCGCCATCGCAGGTGCCTCCTCAGACAAGAGGTGTTTTGGGAGTGAAAAAGTTCATAAACATTGACCGGGCCCGACTTATGGGATTTGAGTTTTCGTACACAACTCCGCAAAAGTATCAATGGTTTGCCCGTTTAAATGCGGCATACACTTATGGCGTCAATCCCAAAACTGTTCAGTATATTCGCGAGAACGGCGAGGTAGTCGGCGAACAGATAATAACGAACGATCCGCTGAATGAGATCCCTCCGTTCGAAACAAATATTTCGCTGGGTTACGGTTTTTTTCATAAGAAACTAATCCCGGAACTGGACATCCGCATGGTAGCAGCACAAAACAAAGTTTCCGTTGCCAATTACGAGCAGACTACGCCGGGATTCGTTACGCTCGGTTTTGTGCTAACATGGCAGCAAAGCGATATGTTCACACTTTATGCCGGTATTACCAACCTGACTAATGCAGCCTACTACGAGCACCTGAACAGAAGGGTTATCGGAAGCAAAAGTCCGCTGTACGAGCCGGGCCGTATGTTTTACGTGAATTTGAGGTTTTATTTGTAAAAGAAGAAATAATGAATAAAATATCCACACTTTCTTTACTGGCTTTCTTACTCCTGGCAATGGGTTGTAACAAAACGTACCCGATGAAAGTTACTTACCAGGCAACAGGTGCTGTTTCGGCATATAATTTGCAATATCTCGACGATCAGAATGTGCTGGTAAAAACGACAATCTTGCCGCAAAGTGAACAAGATGTATGGAATTACGATTTTGAAGCCGAGCAGGGGGATATTGTTTATATGAATGGGAAATACAATGACGTCAATTCAGGATTGAAACTACAGTTGCTGATTGACGGGAAAATGTACAAACAAGCCTCCACAGAAGGTGATACGATTAAATATGTGGTGGTAAGCGGTACGGTGCCTTACGAATAAAATATGTGTTGCATGAAATTAAGATTCTGGATAGCGGGTTTAAGTGTATTGCTGGTAATTACCAGCGTTTCCTGTAAAAAAGATGAACCGGAAGAAAGCCAGACAGGGCAACTGATGCTTTGTTTCAGGCATGAAGTGAACCGGGATAATATAGTGTTTGATACGATGAAATATGTGAATGCTGCCGGAAACCCTTACCTGGTTAACGAAATACAATATTTTATTTCGGATGTAACCCTGTATGGCAGTGACGGTTCACAGATAATCATCGACGACTGGAAAGATATCTGGTATGTGGACACCGACCTGCCTGATACCTGGTGCTGGCAAATGAAAGACCCCATTCCGACCGGCACTTACGACAGTATTACCTTTCGATTTGGCATCTCCAAAGAAAAAAACCAGTCGCTGATGTTTGTGAATCCGCCCGAATCGAATATGTTCTGGCCGGAGTACCTGGGCGGCGGTTATCATTATATGAAACTGAATGGAAAATGGCGCGATCCGGAAGGGGAGGTAAGACCGTTCAATTTTCATCTGGGTATTGGACAGATTTACGATGATAACGACAGTATCACCGGATTTATTCACAACGACTTCATCATTCACCTGGAAAACTCGGGATTTGGTATGGAGAAAGATAAAACCGTCACTTTTGAGGTAGTGATGGAAGTGAATGAATGGTTTAAGGACCCGCATGTTTTCGATTTCAACTACTGGGGCGGCGACATCATGCAGAACCAGGAAGCCATGCTTACGGCCTGCGAAAATGGTCAAAATGTATTCACCATTCACAGACTGCTGGAAGAATGAAACGATCAGGACATATAGCGATTTTACTGGTGCTTTTTGCTTTGGCTGGATGCAAGAAAGATGAGCCTGCTGAACCCTACCGGCCGACACCTTATGTTATTGACATTCCTTTTGGTTTCCCGACAGAACTAAACATCCCCGACGATAACCCAATGACTGTAGAAGGAGTGGAACTTGGCAGATATTTGTTTTATGATGGAAGGCTCTCGGGCAGGACTGAAACTGATTCACTGATGAGTTGTGCCACTTGTCATCGCCAGGAGCGCTCGTTTGAAGCAGGTGTTGATCATCCCGATTTTCCGGGGGGCTTCCCGCACGGAATTACGGGCAAACCTACCCACCACGTGATGCTGCCGATGATCAATCTGGTGTGGAATCAGAACGGCTACGGCTGGAACGGTTTTTTGTTTCCCGAGAATCCGAACCCCAACCTGCGGAACATCGAAGATTTCGTCCGCCTGGCAGTGATGGCAGAAGACGAAATTGATGGCGATACGGCCAGAGTAGTTGCTTTATTCCAGTCGCTTCCCGGCTACACGGAACTGTTCTACAAAGCTTTCGGAAGCGATAAAGTGACTTTTAAAAACATCGAAAGGGCGATTGCCCAGTTCGTACGTACTCTTATCTCTGCTAATTCAAGATTCGACAAATACATGCGCGGAGAAGTACAACTGACGTCTTCAGAACTTCATGGTTATGTATTGTTTACAACGGAAGAAGGCGCTGACTGTTTCCATTGCCACGGGGGATACGGCAATCCGCTATTCACGACAAGTCTGTTTTACAACAACGGTAAGGATACGGTTTTTACCGATCCTTTTGACAGATATTCTGTAACCGGCGATCAAATGGATAAAGGAGCATACAAAGCCACTACACTAAGGAATATAGAAGTGCAGGGGCCCTACATGCACGATGGAAGGTTTGCCACGCTGGAAGAAGTGATCGAATTTTATTCGCACGGACTCAAACAATCGCCTTATGTCAACCCGCTGATGCACCACATTAACGAGGGAGGCGTGCAACTAACTCCTCAGGAAAAGGAAGATCTGCTGAACTTTATCAAAACCCTCCGTGATGATGAGTTTA
>QMPO01000127.1 GCA_003648625.1 Bacteroidota bacterium | reverse complement strand
GTGGCGGGTTTGCCCGGAGGTAATGCTATTGAGGTTGTTGCCATCGATAAAAAGAATGACATTGCCTTCTTGCGTAAGGAACTCGCTCCTCATGTGGAAAAACCGCAAATTCTAGATCTTCGGGTGGGAAAATCAAAAGACCTTGAGTGGGGAACTTTTGTGTACATCATGGGGTACCCATTGGGAAATTTAATGGTTACACGTGCCATAGTAAGTAACCCGGGCAAAACCAAAGGTGATGTTTTTCTGACAGATGCTCTATATAATAAAGGGATCAGCGGCAGCCCGGTTTTTGCTCTTCGCGACGGAGCAACTCATTTTGAGTGGGTGGGTATGGCCAAGTCAGCTTCAGTAGATCACATTGTTTACCTGGCACCTGACGAGGAACACCTGGACGTGATTGATACGGAACAACCTTTTGATGGCACTCAGTTTATAAAGCAAAACGCCCGTATCAATTACGGAATTACGTATTCGGTGACTATTGATGCCATTCTCAGGTTTTTAAAAGAAAACAAGGAGAAGCTGGAGCAAGCAGGTGTTTATATAGATCAGCAGCAGTATTAAGCTTCCAATGCCCTTTTTCGCTGGAGTAGAGGAGGGTGCGCATAATGAAAAAATACGTAAACAGGATGCGGTGTCAGGTTGCTCAGGTTGTTAACAGATAGCTTCACCAGTGCTGCAATAAGGCTCTTTCCCGAATAATGCTTCCCTGCAAAGGCATCTGCCTGGAATTCAAACTTTCGTGATATGAAATTGGAGATAATGCCCGTAAAGAATGATACGGGAGAGAAGAGCATGCCGAAAGCCAGTAACCCCATATAAAAACCGGGTTCCGCAGCTCCCAATGCTCCTGATAACGCAGGGAAGTCAAGCGCCAGCCACAACAACCAGATCATCAAAGCACTTTGTGCCAGCGACATAATCAGACCTTTCACAATGTGTTTCTTTTTGTAGTGTCCTATCTCGTGTGCCAGTACAGCAACAATTTCTTCCTTTTCCAGATCGCTGATGAGCGTATCGTACAAAACCACTCTTTTTTTAGGTCCCAGGCCACTGAAATAAGCGTTGGCTTTTGTACTGCGTTTCGACCCGTCGATAACAAAAACATTATCTAGCCGGAAGCCCGTTTGAGCTGCAAAATCATATATGGCCGTTTTCAGTTCTCCTTCATCCAGCGGTGTTTGCCTGTTAAAAAGCGGTACGATCAAATCAGTATAAAACATCGCCATGAAGATCATGAACAGGCTGATGCCGCCCATGACAATGATCCAGAACCAGAAGCCTGTTGATAGCCATGCCCACTGTACAAACAGCAGAAGGCCGCCTCCGATGATCAGGCTGAGCAGCCACGATTTCAGCTTGTCGGTAAGGAATGTGCGTGGCGTTGTTTTGTTAAACCCAAAACGCTCTTCAATAACAAAGGTGTCGTATAGCTGAAAAGGGACGGAAATGAGGTCGAATGCTAAACCCAGTATTCCGAAAAACAGGAGAGTCCTCAAATATTCATTGTCGGTTATCTCTCTGACCCATTCGTCGAGTCGGCCAAAGCCGCCACTAAATAGCATCGCCAGCATGATGATCAGCGAGAAAGTACCGGTGATCAGTGAAAAACGTAAGTTCACTTTTTGATAGCGCTGCGACTTTTTGTATTTGTCCTCTTCGTATATGCCAGCCAGTTCTTCGGGGACTGTTTCTGTCAGTCGCGTATAATTAAGATAATCAAGCACTTTTTCAAACAGGAAGTCGAACAGTAAAATAGCTATGATGATCCAGAAGATAGTTTGTTCCATATCCTTTCAGTTAATAGCTACCAAAATATTTGCGCAAGAACCATTCAAGTGACAGCAGGAACAGGATCAGAAAGATAACCCAGGGCATAGTGTTCAAGCCGCTGAGTTTTTCTTCAAAATAGATCCTTTTCTTTAGTAAATTACTCTTTGTTAACAGTTCAGGGAGTTTGGTCATATTATCCGGATACAACATCTGACCGTTTCCCGTCTCAGCAAGGCCATACAATACACGGTGGTCAGCTTTCAGCACCTTACTTTCGAATGATTGACCACTGACGATAAATTCACCACTGGCTTCGTATTTTTCAGTTCCCAGTTGCGTTTGCGCCAGGTAACGGTAAACTCCTACCTCCAGGCGTTTCAGGTCCAGTGAATAAATATCTCCTTCGGGCGAGAACAAATAGTTGAATTGCCGGTTTTCTTCATCGGTGAGCTTAAGGCTGACTTCTGACGTTGTAACAGCTTCATAACTATCGTTATACAATTCTGCCTGCAGTATAATGTTTTCTGTGTTCCGGTATTCATTCTTTCCGGTTACCCTGAAAAAACGCTTGTCTTTTTTTGCAACAAGGTATTGAACGGTTTTGTTAATAAAGCTGTCGAAAGCATCAAAATTGCCCTGATTCACATAGTTGTGCATTCGCCATAGCCAGATTCCTTCGCCCAGAAAGGCCCCGCTTTTTGTGTTTTGGTTGTCGTAAAAAACAACCAGAGGGAAGTCGGTGGAAATATTGTTGATCTTCTGGTAAGCAAAAACCGAAGCATTATCCGTTAGCACGTAATTACCTGTCGGGACAATAACCGGAGGCAGTTCTTCCAATTGTGCACTGAATTCGGAATTATACGAAAACCTGGTGAATAAGGGGTTTATATCTGCGCGGGCTTCTTCAAATTTACCAATGGATGTCAGTACATTTACCCCTTTAAAAGCCTGGTTAAAGCGTGGTAACGAACTCTGCCTGCCCAGGACGTACAATACAGGGATTTCTTTGGCAACAAGCTCGCTGATAAGATAATCCGAAGTTTGTTCAATGGAAGGAACCTGATGTAAAATTACCAGGTCGTATTCCTGCACCTTGATTTTATGACCGTCCTTCAGGTACTTTATTTCGGTTTCATAGTTTGTAACGGATTTTAACGCCTGGCTAATGGCCGAGATATCGGGATGAGGGCTGTTGGCCAGTAGTAATATTTTTTGAGCATTGTCGAAAACGTCAATAAAAATATTCGAAAGATTATTGTATTTGTTCAGTTCTTCTTCCCGGAGGTTCAGCCGGATCTCAATGCGGTGCTTTCCTGTTTCTCCTGCCTGTATATTAAACCTGTACGAAACGTTAAAATGATCATTGGTAACAGCAATTTTCTTTTTATACTGTTTTCTGCCAAATGCCGAAATAACAAGTTCCGCATTTGCTCCTTTCAGCATTTCGGCCGAGATATTGACTTCTATTGGAAATACATTGTCTTTGTACACCAGGCTGTTGTATCGTACATCGGTAATTTTTGCGTCGGCAACCGAATTAGTGTCGCCAAGGGCAATCGTGTAAAAGGGAACTGAAAATGTGGAAGCTGTAAAAACAGGTTCTACACCGGCATTGTAAATGCCATCTCCCGCCAGAATCACGGCACCCAGATTCATTCCGTTGTACGCTTCTCTTATGTACTTAATAAACTGACTGTAATCCGAGAGACCATCACTGTAATCAGGCTGGATGAATTGTTGCACCCTTGCACCAAACAGATATGGTTCAACCTGATATTTTTCACTCAGTGTTTCCATTAATTGTTGCCATTGCCCGGGAAATGTTCGTTTGTTAAAGACAGAGTCTTTCCCCAGAATCATAGACCGCGAGTTGTCCATTCCCATAACAACGATGGGCTTTTCAATGTATTTCTTCTTCGTTTTTACATATGGAGAGAGAAGTAAGAGCGAAAGCAGGAAAATGGAAATGAATCGTAAAGTAAATAAAACCACTGTCCAGAAGGCAGACAGTTTGTTGGCACTGTTTTTATAGTAAAGCATTACGGCATAGCCCAGTCCGGCCGCTACTGCCAGGAGCAGGAACCAATAAGGATAGGATATGACAAGATCTGTGAACAAAATAATGCGCTTATTTATTAAGCTGCAAATATATTCGAAATGCTGATAAGAGCCAGTTGTTTATACGTCCAAATTACCAGGTAATTTTTTGCAGGTTGGCTGACAACGTGCGCCGGGAGCCAATGTGAATAAATTGTGGAAAATTGAAGCAAAGCATTCGGATTATTTTGTTAATTTTACTTCCCTCAATTGAATCAATTTAAGAAGGAATTATAACCAGAAGTATTATGAAATTTATTGTTTCGAGTACAGCCTTATTAAGGAGCTTGCAAAAAATAAGTGGCGTTTTAAGCACAAGTTCAACCTTACCTATATTGGAAGATTTTTTATTTGAACTAACTGAAAACAAGCTGCGTATTACCTCATCAGATCTTGAAACAACCATATCCGTTGAGTTGGCGCCTGATAAAGCAGAAAACCCGGGTGTTGTAGCTATACCTGCCAAGATGTTGCTGGATATAATGAAAACCTTGCCCGAATTACCGGTAACTATTTCGGTAAATATGGAAAACCTGGGCATAGAATTATTTGCCGGTGAAGGAAAATACAAACTCGTTGGTCACCGAAGTGATGAGTTTCCGCATGTGCCAACGCTGGATAATCCGAAAACACTCCAATTAAATGGTTCGTTACTGGTGAATGCTTTTAACAAAACATTGTTTGCAACGGGTAATGACGAGTTGCGACCGGTGATGTCGGGGGTTTTATGTGAGATTAAAAAGAATAACATCACTTTTGTGGCTACCGACGCTCATAAGCTGGTAAGGTACCGTAGAAATGATGTGAAAACTGACGAGAACGCATCTTTTATCCTCCCCAAGAAGCCATTAAATCATCTGAAAAACGTAATGCCGGATGATGAAGATGTAGATGTGAAACTGCAATATACAGATGCAAATGCCGTACTTGAATTCGAGGACATTACATTGATTTGTCGCCTGATCGAAGGGAAATATCCGAACTACGAAGCAGTTATTCCGACACAAAACCCATTCAAACTCACAGTAGATCGTAAAACCCTGTTAAACGCCCTGAGGCGTGTTGCTATTTTCGGCAGCAAATCAACACACCAGGTCCGGTTTAAAATTTCGGGCAAAGAATTGGTGCTGACTGCTGAAGATCTTGATTTTTCAAGCGAAGCAAAAGAACGTCTGACCTGTAGTTATGAAGGCGATGACATTGAGATTGGTTTCAACTCACGCTTCCTGCAGGAAATGCTGGCAACCCTCGAAATTGACAATGTGGTGATGGAAATGTCGGCACCCAACAGAGCAGGAATACTCCTTCCGGAAGAATCGGATGGGAAAGAGGAGATACTGATGCTGATCATGCCGGTCATGCTGACGCAATAAAATGAAAAAAAATTTATTATTACAGAACAGGGGTGTGTTTTCACACTCCTGTTTTTTTGTGCCCGAAAGCAATTAATATGTACGACTTTGATAAAATAATAAGACGCGAGCAAACGGCATGTGTCAAATACGATCTGCGGGAAGCTTATTTCGGACAGGGAGATGTGTTCCCGATGTGGGTAGCTGACATGGATTTCGAAACACCCGTCTTTATCAGGGATGCCATTCAGGAAAGAGCAACACACCCCATATACGGATACTCGTTCAGACCGGAAACGTATTTTACAAGCATCATGCAGTGGGTTGATAAAAGACATAACTGGCAGCTTAAGAAAAACTGGATCCTTTTCTCTCCGGGTGTTGTACCCGCGCTGAATATGGCCACACTTGCCTTTACCGATCCGGGCGATGGCATCCTGGTGCAGCCCCCTGTGTATTTTCCTTTTTTTCATGCGGTAAAAAACCATAAAAGAAATCTTATTGAAAACCAATTGCTCTACAATGAAGGGCGATACACCATCGATTTTACCGATTTTGAACAGAAAGTACGAAAAGCAAAAATGTTCTTTCTTTCTAATCCGCATAATCCGGTAGGCAGGTTATGGACAGCAGAGGAGCTGAAAAGGATGGGCGATATTTGCGTGAAATATGATGTGATCATCATTTCCGATGAGATCCATTGCGACCTCGCATTGCCTGGTTTCAGACATATTCCGATGGCTTCCCTGTCGGATGAAATTGCACAAAATACGGTTACATGTATAGCGCCCAGCAAAACTTTTAATGTAGCAGGGCTGGCTACTTCCTCATTGATCATTGCTAATAAACAGCTCCGACACAAGATGAGGCGTATTATCGAAGATCTGCACATCGGGAACGGTAACCTTTTTGGGGCAGCAGCTTCTATAGCGGCTTATGAAAACGGAGAGCAGTGGCTGGATGAACTTATGCAGTATATCGAAACGAATTTCCGTTTGCTTGACGGATTCTTAAGAAATGAGTTACCTGTGCTTGAACTCGTGCATGCCGAAGCCACCTATCTGGCATGGATTGATTTCAGGAAAACCGGTTTGAGTGATGTGAAAATAAAAGAGAAATTGCTGCATGAAGCTAAACTAGGGCTAAGTCCGGGACCTGTATTTGGTAAGGGGGGTGAAGGTTTCCAGCGAATGAACCTGGCTACACAAAAAGCTAATGTCGAAGAAGCACTCGACCGATTGAAATTGGCATTCGGCTGATGCATGCCAATATTTTTTATATTTGAGATCATTTAACTAACAACTATTCAGCATGAAAGCTTTAAAAGTATTCGGATTTATTATCTTAATTTTAATTGCCATTTTCCTGATCATTCCGCTTTTTCTGGCTGACAGTGTAACCATCAGCAGCGAAAAGACTATTCAGGCAAAACCGGCAGCTGTATTCCAACAGGTAAATTTGCTGAGAAACTGGAAAAACTGGTCGCCGTTTGAAACCGACACAACGATGGTGGATACTTATGAAGGCCCTGAAGCCGGTGTGGGTGCTAAACGTACATGGTCGGGTAAGAAATCCGGTAACGGGTCGTTGACGATTATTGAAAGTGAACCTTATAACATGATCAGAACCCAATTGGAATTCGGCGATGAAGGAAGTAGTGCCACAGGTACATGGAACCTGAATGAAACAGAAGAAGGTGTGAGGGTGGTATGGGCAATACATATTGCCGATTTGAGATATCCGTTTGAACGCTGGTACGGGTTGATGAGCAAGAGTGTGATGAAGCCGTTGATGGAACAGGGGCTCACTACATTGAAAACTGTTGCCGAAGCAAAACCGGTTGTCGACATAAAAGTAATTGATCTTGATGCGCAGCCTTCCTTAGCCATACTCGATTCAACAACTATTGACGGAATCGGGGAGATGCTGGGCAGAAGCTATGGAGCGATCATGGGATACATCATGGAAAAGCAAATAGCGATGACAGGCTTACCGTTTGCTGTTTATTACAACTGGGATCCGGATGGAATCATTGTAATCCGGGCAGGTGTTCCGGTGGCTGAAGGAACAAAAGGTCATGGAAATATTGAGTATTTTGAGCTTCCGGCTGGCAAAGCTGTTTTTGCGAAACATTTTGGGGGTTACGATACAGGTGCTACGCATTATGCTATTGACGACTATATGAAAGCTAACAAAATTGAAGGTAACAATTATATCTGGGAAGTTTATGTAACGGATCCTTCAACGGAACCAGATACAGCCAAATGGGAAACAGACATTTATTACCCACTTAAATAATTCTCAGGTAATGAGCAGCATGACATTAGCATACATCATTTTTGCCATCGTACTGTTGCATGTGCTGGTAGGCTTTGCGTGGGTTATCTATAAGTTTTCGAAAAAACCAAAAGTAAAAGAGGAGCAGAAAATGTCGGATGACCCCACGGCCCGGTAGTTTCAGAGAGATTGTGGTATTATTTGGAAGCGATCATCTCCTCAAAATCTTCTTCGCTGATAATGGGAATATCTAAGCTTTCCGCTTTTTGTTTTTTGGCGGGTCCCATATTTTCACCTGCAAGCACATAATCGGTTTTGGAAGAAATAGAGCTTGCATTTTTCCCGCCGTATTTTTCAATAAGTGCTTTGATGTCTTCCCGTGAATGCCGGTTGAAAACACCGCTTACAACGAATGATTTGCCACTAAGCAAATTATTCTCCGGTTTATCTTCACCTTGAGTTGATAATTGAACTCCGGCAGTCCGTAACCGTTCGATGATCTCTCTGTGTTCCGGCTTTTGAAACCACCTGATCACACTTTCGGCAATCTTTTCACCAATTTCGTCCACCTCAATAAGTTCTTCAGATGAAGCTGTAGCGAGCTGATCAATATCTTTAAAATGTGCTGCCAGTTTTT
>QMPO01000126.1 GCA_003648625.1 Bacteroidota bacterium | reverse complement strand
CCCAAATACAATCAAATGGTAAAGAAAAAACGGAAACTTATTTCTAATCTAAAATCTTCGAAAAAAAAAGGGCTGTCTCAATTTGTTTTGAGACAGCCTCTTTGGGTTTATTGTTTGGTAGTTACCAAATTATCTTGCGATGGCAAAACGTTTGGTTACTACGCCGTTCTCGGTCTCTATACGTACAAGGTAAATACCCGATTCGTAGTCGGAGGTGTTCAGAACTACCTTGCTCTGGTTCACTTCTGAATCCAGTACAAGCTGACCAACATAGTTGAGGACCATAATCCGTGTCATCTCCTGGCTCGAACTGATCGTTACCTGGTCGCGTGCCGGATTTGGATAAACTACTGTTGATGCTGCCAATGGATCGTCAATGTCGGTAATCAATACGCATACATAGTCGTTCACTTCGTCAACATCCAGTGCGTAATCTGATTCACACTCGTCTGATTCGCTCGTGTAAACTGCTGTTACTTTATAACAGTATGTTGTCTGAGCTTCCAGAATCAAGTCATAGTAGCAGTACTCGGCCACACCAGCCTCTGCGCCTATCGAGCCAATCAACGTGTATTCGCCCATATCGGTCGGGCTTCTGTAAACGTTGAAGTGATTCAGTTCCCGAGTAGAACTCATTTGTCCAACTGACGGTGTCGCTTCAGTAGAAGCAAGGGTTCCGGCAGTGTTCAATCCTGTAACTGGCATCACTTCTATATTGTCATTTCCTATTGGTATGGTTGCCCCGTACTCGGTTGTTACGTAACCACGCAATAACCACGCACGGTTGTTAATACCAACTTCTGTGAGATTATGCCATGCGCCAGATTCCCAGTAAAGGTCACCATTAGGATCATAAGTACCCATATCCAATGTAATGCCAGGACCGTACGTATCAGCAGGTCCGGTATAATACATGCCTATCCACAAGGGTTGGGTATGGTCTATCATAACCGGTGTGCTGAATATGAAATCATTCCAGTCATCCGCATTAACAAACTGATCCGTTACATCTTCAACATAAATAGGTGTGGATGGATCAGGATTGTCACCCTGGTAAACTTTTACGGATACCGTTCCAACTCCCATTAATCGGCCGTCAACAAAGGCGCGGTATTGTGTCACTGCGGCTCCTTCAAAGTCAGCCAGATCTGCTGCTTCTACTTTGATAGCAACGTCAGCATCCCAATCTCCGGTTGATCCCCAGACATACTCAATGCTCTCATCATCATAATAGAACCACTGCGATGCAGCTGATGCTACATTAGCTTCCCAGCAAATCTCGGCACCAAAGTCATCTGATGCATTCCATACGTATTCACCTGTCAGGTTGAACGGTGCGTCACATGTGCGGTAAACACAAATGTTGTCCACATTCCAGTTGATCACATCGAAGCTGTTGACTCCGGTAGCATTGAAACGTACCTGGAATACACCACTCATGGCATATCCTGTTATCTCAATATGATTTGCAGTAAAGTCGAAACTGCCCTCGGCATTGTCGAATGTAGCAACCGTGCTCCATCCCAAACCGTTAAACACTTCTACTTTCATCATCTCGTCACCTGTGGTATTACGATCCTGCAAAGCAAGGTCGAAGTCCAACCAAATGCGGCCTTCTGTCAGCATATCCGCGTTAAACGGAGCACTGGTCAGTGTTGATGAATAGTCAACTCCCGGATCCGGATCCCAGTTCCACTGGGCCGAAGGAGCATCGTTACCTATGGCATTTGTAATTTCCCAGTTGTCACCTGACGGTGTCCAGCCGTTAAACTCAAAGGTTCCCTGTGCCCAGTCTTCACAGAACGGGATATCCATACCATAGATGATACAAACATCGTGCGGACCTTCTTTAGCTGATTCACCGATTTCACCCGGGAATCCGAATACAGAAAGGTCGTACAAGGCGGTTACATCGTACGTATAGCACATTGGTATCAGGTTGTTGTCAACATACATAACCCAGTCTTCGGTGCCTTCACCATTGTAAGGTACGTTGGCAATCAAGGCATCATCTCTGTAAAGGTTGAACGATAATAATCCGTCAGGCACAACTCCGCCGCCTGAACCGCCGCCTCCGGGTACACCGAAAGCAGTATTCTGTGAAGTTGGCAACGAACCTAAATAAGTAGTTCCTCCTGTTGTCACATCTAATGCACGGAATTCTGATCCACCAGCTCCTAAGTTATAGGCTGTCATGTATATTACATCGTCTTCAGAATCCCAGTTGCCGCCCTGTCCATAGTTCAAGTCAATACCTAAGGAACCTAAGGTCGTAACAGCTCCGGTTGTTTTATCTACCGTATAGGACATGTCGGTTACAATATCCCATGCATACATCTGTCCCGTACCGTCTATAGCTATTTCTATCATTCCCGGTGCATCTGTCTGTGTTCCTATCTGAGTAATTACACCCGTTTCAAGATCTATTGTTCCTATCCCTGACTGTGATATGTCAGTGAAACATACATACATCGTGTTGGTGGTCCGGTCACAGGCCATACCCGTTACAGACATACTGCCAACTCCTGATGTAGATGCTATGAATGTTCCCGTACCGGTAGCTACATCAACCGAATACAGATCGGCTCCCCAGTTCCCCGTGGTGTACCACACATCTGTTTCATTATTCATGAAATCTCCCGCAGAAGCATCAATAACAGTACTGCCTATTAGACTATAGGAGTAATCTGACATGTCCATGCTGTAGAACTCATCATTTGTTGTGTTCATGAAATAAGCTGTATGGCCATCCCGGAAACCTGAAAACTCAATCGTACCCGGAGTAGAGCCGCCGCTGTATTCACTAGCAGGAGCTGCCTTTATTGAATGGTTTGTCGTTCCAACAACTTCTCCATCATCAATATTAGAGAAGGAAGGTGCTGGTCCGGCCACCGTCATCGGCGGATTCCAGAACAAGGGTACTTCGTTGGTATTGTATACATACTCATCCATTAAGTTACGCGGTGGGTACAGATAACCTGAAGTGAAGGTATAGAATATAGGATCGGATACACCGCAGCTATATAATGCACGTACTTCTGCCGTATAGGCCTGGCCATAGGTCAGATTCTGGTATTGATACGTCATTACATCACCTGCTGTTTCGGCTACAAAACCGCCATCCAGATATACATAATAGCCTACAGGCTCTTTGCCATAATAAGCTGCCACGTTATCAACGGCTACACCTGAAGCCCATGCGCCTCCATCGTTGGAATGGAAAGCAAGAAGCACAGAAGCTTCTCCTGCAAGGTCATCTATCTCAAGTTGGTAGGTCTCCCATGCTGTACTTGTAGGTATGCTCGCGGCAACTGCCCAGCTTGATCCACCGTCAAGGCTATATTCAACCGTGGCCATCTGTCCGTAAGCCCCTGTAAAATAAGCATCGAACTGAACCATGAAACCAATAGCTTCCGATAAATCCATTTCCGGAAGGATCAGGTAATCACAACATCCGTCGTTTCCTGAGTTGGCATCATCATTTGAACAAGCATACCAACCGTCGCCGGGAGGAATGTAGAAGAATGAACTGCTGCCATTGTCTGTATGGAACCAGCCTTCACCATTCGTCTCGCTCGTCCAGCCTGCCGGCGGGAAGTCGGTACCTGCATCAAAGCCTTCGTTTTCCATATATACGAAATACGGCGATTCCCAAGTAGCGACTGATGTCAACGGTTCAACATATAAGTTGCGTGCCGGCATCATCAACTCCTGCAATACAACGTCTATCGTTAGGTCGTCATAAATCCAGATGTTGTTGTGTACGTATGGCATGTAACCTTCCTTGGTTACAACCAGGTCATAGGTGCCGTCAATTACGCTGTCGAATACAATGACACCCGTAGCATCGGTAACACCCGTTAAAATCTGGTACGGGAAGTTCTGACCTGTGAGCTCTACAAAGGCTCCTTCAGGGGACAGATCATCACACTGTGTTACATTGATTGTTACAACATTGTCGAGTAAATGAGCTACAATATTGGAATAAGTAATATCTGACTCATCCCCGTTGTCGTATTCTGCTATAACTCCGTAAGCATAGAAGCCCGGATCCAACGCACCAAAGTCGGTGTCGTTGTGCTGCTGGCCTGACAATGCAGGTTCGATCAGCGTATGGGTTCCGTCTGCCGGTGTCTCTCCTGCGTCAGGATCAAAACCGTCTATACGGTACAATTGATAGCTCGCCAGGTCACGGTCGGCATGCTCAACGATTACCGGTGAGAAGGTGCCTGCTCCCTGTAAACCAGGTACACCAAAAGCGCGTGTGCTAGCTACATAAAGTTCGGGTGATAATTTGGCAGGGTAAATCATCTGCTCGGGTGCCAGGGCCTGTACGTTGTCGCCAGGACCACTTACAACAGCGCGCATCATAAAGTCGTTGTAAGCTGAAGCGCCCCATTCGCCACCGTTGGCTTTTACATACGAACGGTAAACGGTAGGTACGTCCAGGTCAACACCTACAGGAGGTGCCATAGGGGCTGCTTCCAATTGCCACATGACAATGTAGAAGTCACCGTCTTCGAAGGTATAGTCAAAAGCACCGTCGAAGTTAACCCAACCATCATTGCTGAGTACCACTACTGCAGAGTCAACTACCGTGCCCGGCATGCCGCCGGCTCCGTCGTCGTCAATAACACCTACAGCAAAGCTGTGGCCTGCATAATCGCCTTCGCCTACATAGATACGACCGCCTTCTACCGTAGCAGGATAACCTGCAGGGGTGAATTTAACGGCTGTCTGTCCGCCGGCACCTACCCATGAGAAGAAGTCTTCGGCTGTGCCATCGTCGTAAGAGATCAGATATGGTCCCATCGGTAAACTCCAGGTAACCATACATTCATCATCAGCTTCGTTCGGATCGGCAAATACCCAGTCAACTGCATACGGCTCTTCGCACAATTCGAAGTCAACTACAGCGGGTAAATCATCCCAAGCCACATATTCTGATTCTGTCTGGTATCCAAGCTTCTCTGCTGTTACCGTGTAGTCGTAATCAGGATTTACATACAACATGTAGGTTCCGTCTTCACCCGTTTCCGTAACAAACGGAGGCTCGTTGTCTTTGGTATCATATACAGCCGTAACGGTGACGTTGCCCAACGGTTGGCCGGTGTTGCAGTCGCTTACCAAACCTGAAATAGTTTCGGGCTGTACCACATACATCCAGTTTTCTACTGCGTGGGTTTGTTCCCTGCTTGCCGGCGCATCCGGTTCGTTGGTTACAATAAATATATCCTGTGTGTAATCGCCTTCAGGATAACCCATTGATGAGTATGTTAATACTACATCCAGGGTCTCTCCGGCGTTGATTGTTCCGGTAGCAGGTTCGACAGCCACAACAAATTCGGCTGGAACTACGGCATATAATACTCCGGCAGGAATACCTGCGGCGCCACTCAGACCGTACACAACTTCTCCGTCACAATCTAAAATGTTATAAGTAACTTCTCCATCCCATGATCCCGGGTTCCATGTACCTGTGATCTCGGCACCGTTGGTTACTGTAAATGCAAAATAACCGGGGCCTGATCCGCTTAACAGTTCGGCTGTGCCAGCATAAGAACCATCTACGTATAAATCAAGGCTTCCGCCATTCCATCCGTCACCAAAGCTATCAAACATCTCAACCTGGTAATCGCAGGTCAAATCTCTGTCACTGGTAACGTAATCCGGAAATTCAAACCACAACACGCCGTCAGTGGCACAGTTTTCCAACTGAATGGTTACCTGCTGCTCCTGATCGGGCCACTGCTCATTCTCAGCGTAATTATCATAACATAATTCGGGCTCATACCAGTAAACGGTTTCGGGGCCTACCGGTACACCGTTACCTTCGAGGAAGATAGGCTGTACTTCGTAGTCGTAGGTACCAAATCCGGGTAACATATCCATATAAGGGCCTTGTGGCACTGTAGTTAACGGAGCGCCGTTACGGTAAATAATATAATAATCGATGGTTGCATCACGCATGTTGTTCCAATCAAGTGTAACTTCACCGGTAACCGCATCGGTTAAGGTGGCTGTAAAGCCATCTATTGTTGGGAATGCATCGCCACCGATGGTCATGGTAACAGGAATATCAACCAATCCTACATTCGGACTTGAGTTGATAAAAATATCGGCATGATACACTTCGCCGGCAACTGTACCTGAAGCATTGAAGTTAACTCCAATGTTAAATGATCCGCCGCCACCATTGATGGTTCCGTCGTAATTATCAAGTGTTAACCAACCGCTGGCACCACCACCACTTAAGGGCTCTTCGGTATCTACCAGATAAACAATGTTTTCGTTCATGTTGGGTATCCACAAGTTACCATCGCTGTTCAAAGCAAGGCCACAACCGCCATAGCTGTTATCACCCGGCTGGTTAAAGCTTTGTAAGTTAGTCCAGCTATCGTTTGGATCGAGCTCGGTACAAACTGAAGGAGATGCATTTGTCATTACCCACAATGAGCCTGTTCCACCAGGGCCTCCCTGAGGATGCCACTCCAGACCGCTGACAGCACCAAAGTAATAGGTGCTGATCACAGCTCCGGTGTTATCAATGCGGTAAATGTTGTTATCATTCCAACCACCGACATAAAACTCATCTGCCAGGGGATCGTAAGCCAGGCCTCTTTGCGAAATATAGGTCCAGGATGAATTACCAATTGTATTTACAATGGTACCCGTAGCAATATCAATCACCTGGATGTTGTTCGGGCCACCTACCATTAAGGCATAGAGATACGTACCATCGCTGGCCAGGTCGCCAATCCACGACTGGCCTACACTAACCGTAAATGTTGTTCCTGTAGGTGTTCCATCTGTGTTGAATTGGAAAATTGTTGATGTAGCGCCAACCGGGTCGGTTAAGTACAGGTATGTGCCATCAAATCCGGCACCCCAGGTCATACTCAGACCGGAAATACTGTATTGCTCGAGTACATCACCAACAGCCCGGCTTCCGGGATTGTTGACAATGTCATTAGCAGTTACACGTGAGAATGCATTGGCATTGTCCACCAGGCCGTAAGTAATGTCGATTTCATCTAATCCGTAATGCGGATAATTGCGCATGGGTGCCGGCGGATAAGTAATCCATGCCGTCCAGTTCCAAGGACCGTCACCCGTATTTAACAAGCCTAAATAGGTTGTCAGATACTCATTTGGGTGTAAGGTTTCGTCAAAAATCAACGGAGATACCGTGATTTCGGGGTGTAACAGAACGAAGTCCTGAGTTATGGGGGCTCCGCTAAGTGTTACTTCCACAGGGTCAGAAGTATTATAACCTGTACGGCTGGCTACCATATGATAAGTACCGTCAGCAATACCAAAAAACTGGTAATAGCCGGTGGCATCCGTTGTAGCAGTTTTAGCCAGTTCTGTGATCTCCACGGTTACTCCTGCAATCGTCTGGCCGGTTCCGTTTAGTACGTGGCCGGCAATTACAGGTATAGGTGGAATATTATTGATAACAAAATTATCAAATGCTGCACCATAACCCCAGGTACCGGTTTCATCGTAATAAAATCCAAATTCTACATTCGGAACATAAGCCATAGCTGGCAATGTAACTGTTTCAGCAGCCCATCCACCAGATAATGTACTTAGTAAATTCCAGGAGCCGCCATCTATTCTGTAATGGAGTTCCATAAGGTCATATGAAGAGCCTAGGTAGTCAAATGTAATTTCAATCTCATCTGCACCGGTAAAGTCATAAACAGGTGAAATAGCCCAATCAGTAGAATTGATGCCATCACTTCCTGCTGCATCTGCATTTATCCCAATAAATTCGGTGTCATTACCTGCAAAACTCATGTACGATGACGAAAGTGTTCCGGCATTACCCCATGTCCAGGACACAGGAGTAATCCAACCGTCAGTGATTGTCCATCCTTGTGCGCCATCTTCAAAATCGTAGCTATAAAGGACTTCATCAGTTCCACGCGCACCCATATGAGATCCCGTTTCATAGCCTGTCTGGCTCTCAAACGAAACCTTCTCAGTTTGCGCATTTACAGTTGCTACCATAAATAACATAGCAACAAGCAAATAAAAAATTTTTGTAAATTTTTTCATTTTTTACTGTTTTTGTTAATAATTAAGTTAATTGAATTGTTTTTAAAATTTATTGTTTTACCGCGGTTTGCGGTTTTTTGTTTCACGAGTTGCTTTTATTCCGGAACATCTTTACGGAT
>QMPO01000125.1 GCA_003648625.1 Bacteroidota bacterium | reverse complement strand
TCAGTCTCCAGTCCGCAGTCTTCAGTCTCCAGTCCGCAGTCTTCAGTCTCCAGTCCGCAGTCTTCAGTCTCCAGTCGGCAGTCCGCAGTCTTCAGTCTTCAGTCTCCAGTCCGCAGTCTTCAGTCTCCAGTCGGCAATACTTCTGATATCTGTTCTCTCACATCAGACATCTGATATTAATTCATATGCTTATGAATATCGAACACCGAACAGTTGAATATTGAATATCGAATTCTTTTTAAACCACCTTATATACCCTATACACCCTATATACCCTATACACCAATCCGCTATCTTCAGTCTCCAGTCCGCAGTCTTCAGTCTCCAGTCGGCAGTCCGCAGTCTTCAGTCTCCAGTCGGCAGTCCGCAGTCTTCAGTCTCCAGTCCGCAATCTCCAGTCTCCAGTCCGCAGTCTTCAGTCTCCAGTCGGCAATACTTCTGATATCTGTTCTCTCACATCAGACATCTGATATCATTCCATATGCTTATGAATATCGAACTCCGAACAGTTGAATATTGAATATCGAATTCTTTTTAAACCACCTTATACACCCTATATACCCTATACACCAGTCCGCAGTCTTCAGTCCCCAGTCCCCAGTCTCCAGTCCGCAGTCTTCAGTCTCCAGTCGGCAAGCAACAAATCCCAACAAAATGTATATTTGCGCTTCCATTTAAAAGGCGTATATGAACAAACAAAAACGTTTTACTTTATCGGCAGGAGTATTTGTATTTGTGGCAGCCATGCTGGCCATTGTGCAGGTAAAAGTGCAATCGATCTCCCCGATACTGCTGGAGCGTTTCCTGCCGGGTATCGGTGGCTGGATTGAAATACCGTTCATTGCCTTTTACGGGGCTGTGGTGATGTGGTATATGCAGGACCCGGCCAAAGTGGCCCTGTGGCGACGCAACACATGGCTGGTATTCTCGTTTGTCTTTTTCAGCCAGTTTGTCCTCGGCCTGCTGGGATATGACATTTTTATGATGACCGGCAAATTGCATCTGCCCGTCCCGGCGATTATCCTGGCTGGTCCGTTGTACCGCTACCAGCTATCTTTTATGACTATTCTGTTCCTGAGTACCATCGTCCTCTCCGGGCCTGCCTGGTGCAGTCATTTGTGCTATTTCGGAGCACTCGACAACTACATGGCTTCCAAAAGCAAACCCGGACGGAAACCCATTAAAAACAAGTGGGCCGTTAAATACAGCATCATGCTGTTGGTGGTCACTATTACATTACTCTTGCGCTGGCTGCATGTTCCGTGGACATGGGCTGCCGTTTTGGGTGCTATGTTCGGTGTAATCGGTTTATTCATCATGCTGTTCATTTCGCGCAGGCAGGGAAAAATGGTGCACTGTATCACTTATTGCCCCATCGGAACTATCGTGAGCTATCTGAAGTACATCAATCCTTTCCGTATGTACATCGACGACCAATGCGACCTGTGCATGCGTTGCACGACTCACTGCCCTTACGATGCCCTGAACACGAAAAATATAAAAAGTAAAAAGCCGGGGTTGACCTGTACCCTTTGCGGCGACTGTGTTACTTCCTGCCATACCGGATCCATTAAATATAAATTCTTCGGAATGAAACCAGCCGCAGCACGTAACCTGTACTTGTTCATCACCATCTCACTGCATGCTATTTTTATGGCGCTGGCGAGGATGTAGTGTTTGTAAGATCCCGTTTCCCCTAATTCTGCCTTTTTAGAAATACAATATTTCTTATAGATTTACTAGCTCTAAACAATCTTTCTTAATTTAGAGAAATGTAAAGCATTCATGAATGAGCCATAACCACATTCATACTTTGTAATAAAAAAGAACATGTACAACAAAACATTCCGCCTTTTCATTTCTTCCACTTTTTCAGACTTTAAAAGAGAGAGGGAAATATTACAAACCAGCATTTTCCCAGAGCTGGAATCATTCTGTAGCAATTCGGGTTACCAGTTTCAGGCCATTGACCTGAGGTGGGGTGTCCATGAAGAGGCCCAGCTTGATCAGAAAACCATTGAAATTTGCCTCAGAGAAGTCAACACGTGCAAACACTACCCCCACCCTAACTTCCTGATATTGCTCGGCAACCGCTACGGATGGGTGCCACTCCCGTATGCCATCGAAAAAACAGAATTTGAAAAGATTTTATCGTATTACTCGTCCGATGAACAGGCATCAAAATTACTGAACGAATGGTACCATCCCGACCGGAATCATCTTTTGGGCAAAGACTCCTATGCTTATGTGATAAAACCCCGGACGGATGAGTTTACAGACTACCTCAAATGGGAAAACATTGAAACACAACTCAGAAAAAGTTTACAGCAGGCAGTTAAAAATATTGATTCGATAACCGGTAAAGAAAAGTACTTTATTTCGGCAACCGAACAGGAGGTCATCGAAGGGATTTATGCCTATCGCGAAAACCCGGTCAAATCAAACGATAAGCCCGAAAATGTTGACGGGCAGTACAAACTTGACATGCAATACGTTTACGGTGTAATACGCGAAATTGAAAGAAACAGTCATAAACCGTCCCTGTTTTTTGATATGGCAACAAGTGAGCTAAAAAGTTTTAAGGCCAACCTGAGAAAAACAATTAACAAAAGAAACCTGCTTGAATTGCATACATGGCAATCGGCGAACAGCACCTTAGATGAGACTTATCTTAATGAATTTGCACAATGGGTGCTGCTCAACCTTAAAGCTTCCATTGAAAAACAGATGATGAGAATCGCTAAAGGCACGGCAATCGAAAAAGCAAAATCGGAACACCGTAAATTTAAACAGGACCGGCTGAGAATTTTCGTTGGCAGAGAAGAGATTTTAAGCAAAATCCAGAAATATACCGGTAACGATTCCCATGCTCCACTGGTTATATATGGAAGATCGGGCATGGGTAAAAGCTCTTTAATGGCTAAAGCGATCGAACAAACTGGCAACACAAGTAAAGCCCGGATAATCTACCGGTTTGTGGGCGCCACTAAAAGATCGTCCAGCATTCGTGGGCTGCTGATCTCTATCAGCCGGGAAATCGACAAAAGTTTTGCCGCCGAACTGGAAGGTATTTTTAATGACGATCTGTTCTTCGAGCGCGTTGCCAATATACTGTCCGGGATCAACGAGAACACGGTTATCTTTATTGATGCACTTGATCAACTGATTGACATCAATTATCTTGAATGGCTCCCCGGTCAGTTACCCGGCAATTTAAAGATCATCATATCTGTCCTGGATGACGATGACTACAAAAGCGACAGCGAATATCTGGATCTTCTGAAAGTTAAATACGATCATGTAGTAAACCCGGAGAATTTTATACTGCTCGAACCGCTTAACCGGAATGATGGCCGGGAGATACTTATCCGGTCGCTGGCCGGTATTCATCGAACGATAACTGACCGGCAAATAGATTATGTGCTGGACAGATTCAGCAAATCGGGGTACTCCCCTCTCTATCTGACTGTTAATTTCGAAGAAATAAAAAAGTGGAGAAGTAGCAACTCCCGTTATACAGACTGCATGAAAGATGACGTTGTAGGAAGTGTTCTTTCGTTCATTAACAACCTGTCTCGTTTATATCATCACAAGAAACTTTTAGTAAAAAGAACTTTCGGATATATTGTTTGTGCTAAAAACGGTTTAAGCGAAAAAGAAGTTCTCGACGTTTTATCGGTCGACAAAGAAGTGATGACACTTATTGAGAATCAATACCATCAGAACCTTTCCGGCAAGATTCCGATTGCACCGTGGGCCCGACTGTACAGCCAGATATCGCCATTCCTTATCGAAAAAATGTCAGATAACGTTTCCCTTATTTCGCTTTTCCACAGGCAGTTTATACATGCTGTAAACACTAACATCCTGGCTGATCCAGGTGAAAAAAAGGAACTGCATACAAAGCTGGCAAATTATTTTTCCGCTCAGGACCTGATCACTGCCGAAGGTGTTTACAACCTCAGAAAATTATCAGAACTGGCGCACCACCTTTACCATAGCGATAAAACGGAAGAGATGCTTCAGTTGTTTGAACAGGGGTACATCAGAATCAAATACGAGCTGGACAGGTTTTATGAGTGCTTATTTGAAATTGAACAGGCCTATATCCTAATAAGCAGGTTAAAAAAGTCAGAAAAAAAGTATAAAACCAGACTTTTCAACACGATCTTCAGCTTCCTGAATGAATATAGCATCAGCAAGAAAAAGCTTTTCGATTATGAATTGATCCACACCTATTTTGTTTACCGCAAACGCAGCAGTTTTTACGCAGAATTTCTAAAAAGCGCATCCGATAAAAAAGTCATTGAAAAGTTTATCTCCGATGAATATCTTACGAAGTACTATTTACTCTTTTTATCGGGCCTTGTCGGATACATGAGAAGAAGAGGAAACCTGAGAGAGGCCGGAGATTATGTGAAGAAAACAATTACGGAATATACCGGACAACTTAAAGAAACGGAAGATAAGACAAGTATTTACAAGCAATTATCTACTTCCTATTATGAGCTGGGATATATCCATTTTCTTGTAGGTGATTTTAAACAAGCAGATGCCGCATTCATTAAGAGTATTGAACATGCTCAAAAAAGTAATAATGTGGTAAGCGAGTGGATCACACGGTGCGTGAAGGACAGGTTTGCCTTTATCAGTGGCATCAAAACAATAGATGACTTTGAAGCCACTTTAGACCAGGCGCATGAGATCTTTAAGGAACATCAATCTGTTAACCATGTAGCAAAAAGGTGGATGATGGTTGTCAAAAATCATAAGTTCGAAGTGGCATTTTACAGGAAAGATGAGAAAATGCTGACCCGTTATTATAATTATTTACGCACCAATGAGTGGAATAAGGCATATAATGTAACCATGGAGCTATTCAAAGCACAATTAGCCCTGGTAAAAGGCCGGTATGACGATGCTGTTCATTCCTACAATCAATACCTGAACGAATTTACCTGGGAGCAAATTATAAAAGAGGAATCCGCCGCAGAATATTATCACGAGTTGGGACTGGCTTATTATTACAAAAGCGATCTACAGAAAGCACGCTCAGCATGGAAAAAGGGTCTGAAGCTAAACAACCAGCCGGGAAACCACATTTTTAAAGAAAGGATTCGCAACAGACTTCAAGAACACTTTCAATAGAAAACAACAACCGGCACCAGTTTCTACATAATGTGTCAGGCCGGCACTACTTTCAGTCCCACCGATGCAAGAATAAGCGGTATATTCTGAACCGCCTCACGGTCGTATTTTTTAATCGGGTCCTCAAGTTTGCTATAAGGAATTATGTTGTCATGAATCTTCAATGCTTCATTTCTCACTTCACCGTAAATCCATCCGTTCAACAACATTTCTGCATTCCACCTGCGATGTTCCATCTCGGCCAGCAGTTCCAGCATATCCTCATCATCCGGAAAACTGGATAAAATCTCATCATCATCGGATGGCACGGCCTTATACCCGGCAGTCCTGAGCTTTATGGCAATATGTTCGGTCTGATTCCTATTCTGGTTTTTTGTTTGTTCTGTCAGCTTATCCCACTCTTTGTGTGTAAGTTGTTTCAGCGCTTTAAGCTGAGCGCTCTGTCCTTTTTCCTTCTCCTTTACCATGTATAACTGATGTATCTTGACTGCCTGTTCTTCCATATCGTTTTTTATTATGGAACTTACCCTGAGCGTTTCTTCATTGATAAAATAATGATGTATGTTTTCGCGCTTCAGCCGGCTTAATACACTTTTCGATGCCTGATGACAAAAAACGACCCGGGTTTCGTTCCTTATCAGCATATTAGTCTTGTTAAATATTTTTAGCGAATCAAAATCATTGTTGCCGCAAATGTATATCACCTGTATACCGGAATCACCTGTGAAACCGACCACATTTCTATCGTTTACCCTACCCAATTCGTAAAACTTCAGATCGACAACTTCTTCTATTCCAGGGTAATTGGCGATAAATCCCATTTTACCCTTCTCTTCTTCCGGTTGATAAAACACCGTGGCACGAAGTTTTTTTCTGTTGGTAAAATGATACAATTTAGCTGCCTGCAGCAGCAATGCCTGTCCTAATTTATTGAACCCGGCAATTAAAATATGTGCCTGATCTTCGCTATTCGTGAACGATTTGAATTTGTCGGGTGAATACGTATGAACAAGGTTTCGCGCAGCCCTTTCGTAAACATTGAAGAATTGGATATTATCGTAGATAATGGGGGTATTATTGCTTGCCTTATTCTCAAAATCCAACTCCTGCAACTGTTCGACCAGTAACATGGATGCCTGAACAAATATCTTTGGTTTTTCTTTCAATTGCATTGAATTTATGAACTCGCCTGCCATAAAACCGGTGCTAAGGTTTTCCTCATCCCCGTCTGCCATACACATGATCCGTTTCGCATATTTGGCCCTCACCTGTTTTAACAAATCATGCTCATCGTGAGTTTTTGTAATAAATACGGTATTAGGATGTAATAACCGCTCGGAAGGATTTATTTCTTCTTTGGTGACAACAACCAGCTTTTCACCCGAATGCTGCAAATCTCTCAGGAGTAATCTTCCCAGATCGCCTAACCCCAGAAACACCGTATGATCCTTATAACGCCTAAGCACGGCCAGTTTATACAGGTGCCTGATAAACCACATGAAGGCGATCACCGCTGCATAAACCAATGTGAAAGGTGCCAAAAACCGTACGATATCCAGCACAAGCGGCACTTCACCTTCCACATAACCCGATCCAAAGGTAAACAGCTGAAATGTGAGATAGGCAATGTCGGTAAAAGATTCGGACTCTCCTGTTCTTTCAAAATAGATCGTGAACCCATAAAAACCCAACAGCCAACATGCCACAGTTGAAAAAATAAGAATGGTCCATTCGTATTTCTTTATAAATGAAATAACCCTCTTTCTTAAGTTGTAGCGTTTTAAAAATGTAACAATTTCTTCATCCATGATTGTATATTTGGGGGTAACCTGTCTAATTCAATCAATCTAAACGAAATACAAACCTGCTCTTTATTAAAATTTTACGCTTCAATTTACGAAACATTTTGTTTTTATCTTCTTCATACTTACTCAATATCATTTTTGCCTTCTTAAAATCGCCCTTCTCCCGATACATATCGGCAAGATAAATCAGGTCAACATCTCCCTTTTTGATGTAGAGGAATATCAGACGCTCAAGGTTTTTGGTAAATAACTGCTCGTATGTTTCGAACAGTTTCAGGCGTCTATCAGACTCCTGCCGGCGTTTTTTGTGCCGCTTTACCCAATCGGTCAGCTGTCGTAAGTTTTTAGGTTTCCTGAAACCCGTATGGTACCGGATAAGATCGTTTACCGCCCACAGTAACTGTGTTCTCAGGTACATCTCCTTATCCTCATCATCTGCAAAATTCTCTTCGATCAGCTTGTTGTAATACTGTATTTTGAATTCCTGCCAGCCGTCATCAAACGGTTCCAGCAGATCGCGGATATCCAGAGCGCCTCCCAGTTCATCCGCCACATCCCAGTCAGGATCATACGGCAATGTGGCATCGTCTTTCCAGAATGGAAGATGGCACACGGCACAGATCTTTACCCGTTGCATACCCGGCATACCCGTGTCATTTTTTCCGTCGGACCACGATGTAGCATGATGCACCGTGTACGACATCAACTCAAAATCGCTCATTAGAGTGCCACACTGCGGACATTTTAACACAACGGAATGAAATGTGGTCATCAGCCTTATCTTTTTGTTAAAAATACACTATCTGTTGATATAAGCAGGACAGCAAGTGAATTTTTCTTAAATTTGAGAGGATTATTTTTACGACCTAAAATCAACCCGGCTTGGACACCATTCAGAACTCCACAGATAATTACTTCGACAGTTCGACGATGCTGCTGTATTTTGGCATTATCCTGTTGCTTGTTGCTTTGTATTTTATCCGGAAAAATGTGTACCGGCTTGATGTATATCTCAATGCCCGGCGCCACACCCCTGACGGTTACGTGGGAAAACCCTGGCACATAAGCTGGTCGCTGCTGCTGGGTATCGTGTTTCTGCTTTCTCAGGTAGTAAGTTCTGGCGAAGCGGAACGATTTAACAGCGAATTCCCCGGAATTTTCTTTAGCAATCCGCATCCCTGGCACTGGTTTTGGCTGCTGTTGCTTTTATCTGAATTAACCATGTTTATCATTGTAG
>QMPO01000124.1 GCA_003648625.1 Bacteroidota bacterium | reverse complement strand
TATGCTTATTTATTAACAACCAATATTTTTTTATCACTTAACATTTGTGAAGATCATGAATAACGAAAATGAAAAGAAAGAACAGACAGGGACATTTTTTAGATTTGAAGACTTGAGAATCTATCACAAATCTCTAGCTTACATCAACTGGCTGCAGGATGCAACTTCGTTGTATCCTGACAATGACAACTCAAACCTGGCACCAAGATTTAATACGTCAGCAAGAAACATTGCACTGAATATTGCCGAAGGTTCTGCCAGAAACAAAAGCCAGTTTGTCTATTACCTTAAAATGGCTAAAAGTGCTATACGTGAGTGTATGGTATATACTACAATCTCTCACAATGCGAATCTTCTTTCAGATACATATGAGAATGAATCGAGGGAACTTTTGATGGAAATGACCAAAATGATCGGAGCGCTGATCTCTTCGTTACAGAGGTCGAATGGGTACAACAACAGCAGCAGCAACCATTCGAACAGCAATTCCCATCACAGTCACCCTACTCATGTGAGCGAGGATGTGCCGCATACGGAACATGACAACTTTGGAAATACGTACGACGACATATAAGCAATAAATATGGCAACATTAAAAGCGTTTAAAGGACTAAGGCCTCCGAAAGAGATTGCAAAAGACCTCGCATCGCGACCTTATGACGTTCTGAACTCTGCTGAGGCACGCAAAGAAGTTGAAGGCAACGACTACTCCTTGCTACATATTATCAAACCGGAAATTGATTTACCGGAAGGTACTAACTTGTACAGCCAGGAAGTGTACGATAAAGCTAAATCGAACCTGGAAAAATTTAAAGATAAGGGATGGCTTATACCTGATAATGAGGAACACCTTTATATATATGCACAAACAATGTTCGGGAAAACACAGTATGGTATTGTGGGCTGCGCCAGCGTAGACGATTACATGAACAACGTAATCAAAAAACACGAACTGACACGTCCTGATAAGGAGGAAGACCGAATGAAGCACGTGCGCATTACCAATGCAAATATGGAACCTGTCTTCTTCTCCTACCCGGCTAATGCCGAATTGGACAAGATGGTGATGGATTATGCATCTGCAAACAAACCGGAATACGATTTTACAGCCGAAGACGGCGTGGGACATCATTTCTGGGTAATTGACAATAAGGATATGATCGAAAAGATCATCGGCTATTTCAAAGAAATGCCCGCTGTTTATGTTGCTGACGGTCATCACCGGACGGCAGCCGCTGCACTTGTTGGCAAAGAAAAGCGTGAAGCCAATCCGAATCACACGGGGAACGAAGAGTATAATTTTTTCCTTGCTGTTCACTTCCCTGATAACCAATTAACTATCATCGATTATAACCGGGTAGTGAAGGATTTGAACGGGAATACTCAGGAAGAATTCCTGAAAAAACTGGAAAATGGATTCGTTGTGAAAGAAATGGGTGACGAAATTTACAAACCTGACACCTTGCACAATTTTTCGATGTATCTGGAAGGAAAATGGTATTCGCTTACAGCCAGGGAGAGCACTTACGATGACGACGACCCGATTGGCGTACTGGACGTAACAATCCTAACTGATCAGGTATTAGAACCTGTACTGGGCATTGAAGACCTCAGACGTTCCAAACGGATCGATTTTGTCGGTGGTATCCGCGGTCTCGGCGAATTGAAGAAACGTGTTGACAGCGGCGAGATGAAAGTGGCCTTTGCCCTCTATCCGGTAAGCATGAAGCAACTGATCGACATTGCCGACAATGACATGATCATGCCTCCGAAGACGACCTGGTTCGAACCTAAGTTGCGCTCCGGACTGGTGGTGCATGAGTTAAACTAATCAGAAAAGATATAAAAATGGAACCCAAAGAAAAAGTTCTGGACACTTTGAAAAAGGCAGACAATCCGCTGAAAAGCGGAGAAATTGCTGACATGAGCGGTATGGACAAAAAAGAGGTGGATAAAGCCATCAAGGTTTTAAAGACCGAAGGGCTGATTGAGTCGCCGAAAAGGTGTTATTACACTGTTAAATAATTTCCCATTTGTTAAATTAGAAAAGCGGATACTTAACGGCATCCGCTTTTTTTATTACTTTTCAGGCAACCTTTACAGGAGCAGACGTTATATTGTTGAATTAAATTGAGATCACCATCGAAAAGACTTTAATTGACCGGTTGAAAAATCGTGAAAGCGAGGCATTGGAGGAGTTGTATCAACTCTATGCGCCTATACTGCTGTCTGTTTCGATAAGATACACGGCTAACAAAGAAGATGCTGAAGACGTAGTTCATGATGCTTTTATCAAAATCCTGAAGAATCTGGAATCGTTCAGCCTGAGATTTGAAGGTGCTTTTGAAGCATGGATGAAACGAATTACAGTCAACACTGCCATTAACTTTTTACGTGCAAAAACCAAACTAACGGAAATAAACGGAAGGATTTATGACGAAGGTGCCATACGCGATACTGAGTATGATACCCACGAGTTACCTGAGAAGCTGGAACCTGAAACGGTAATCAGCCTGATCAGCGAACTTCCGCCAGGTTACAGGATGGTGATGAACATGTATGTATTTGAAAACTATACACACAAAGAAATCGCTGAAGAGCTGAATATCAGCGTAAGCACCTCGAAGTCTCAGCTCTCGAAAGCAAGAGCCACATTAAGAAAAAAGGTGATCCAATATTGCAAACAGCAACAAATGGTTGAAAAATGAAAGAACTAAATGACATTGACAAACTGATCCGCTCGTCGCTGGCTGACTACAAGCCGGTTCCGGAGACCCAAAGCAAAGAGCGGTTCCTTGCTTCTGCTACCAGGTTATGGATAGCAGGTAACGGCAAAGGTGTTAACTGGAAGTTAATACTCCTGGCGGCTCTCTTGCTGACAGGTATTGCCGGCAGCACGTACTACTATTCTGCTACAGGGAATAGCGGGCAGACGATGGGTACCACCGCTATCAGCCATAATCCTTATGAAAATAATATGCAAGAGGCGGTTGCTCCGGAAACCGCTATAAATAAGAACAACAATGCTGAGATCAAAGAATCCGATCTGAAAACGAACAACAACATATCATCGGAATATGAAACAGGTGTGCAGGCAAAAAACACGACTGACGCTCCTGGCAAGAGTACGGAAACACGTTTTTCTGATGCTGCTTTTTTCGCCAGGGCAAATGAAACCAAGGCCTCAACTTCTCCTGAACCTGAAACACGGGAGAAAGTCATAGCACAAAACCTGACACCCAGATCCATTCAGTACGTAAATACGCTTACTGCACACGGAGCACTTATGGAGCGGAATTTTACAATGCTGCCTCTGCCTGACATAAAACCAAATGATAAAAAATCAATACCTCCTGTCAAAACTAGCAAGGCACTGCACATGGCATACAGTCTGCATTACCGTCCGGAATTTGTGTTTAATATAATTGACAACAACAAGATCGTACATAATATAGGTGCTGATGTGCAATTTAAATTGTTTGACGACAAGTACATTATCCGAACCGGGATAGGCACATCATTAAGCAAAGGTTATAATGAGTATGCTGTATTGTACAATGAGTATCTGGGAAGTTATGAGGGGCTCGACTCTGTAACTTTTGCATGGGATGAGAATCATTATCATCTGTTACCAACTTATTACAAATCGGAACGGGAGGTATTTGACACGGCAATTCAGACAGACATATCACGTGTTAATAAAAGATACACTTACCTGCAAATACCTCTTGTATTAGGTTATGATTTTATTACCAATAAAAAATACTCTGTAGGAGTCCGATTTGGGCCTACCTTCTCAGCGCTACTTTCCAGTAAGACCATTTCAGACGATTATGATCCGGAAAAAAATAAAATAATCCAGATCAACCAGATCACACCCGACCGTATTAATACTAACTGGTTGTTGATGGCAGGGCTGAATATTGGGATTTACTCGAAAAAGAAACTGTTTTATGAAATAGAACCTCAGTTTTCCTATTATTTTAACTCTGTTTATCAAAAATATGACGTCTCGAAACCACCATTTAGCGTAGGATTAAGACTATCTATCGGAATAAAATAAAAAACATAAGGCAACCATCTTAGCAAAGAGGGTTTATAAAGTGTGACCTCAATAAATGTAAATTAACTAAACTTAAAAATCAATAAACATGAAAAAACTAGCAACTTTAATTTTACTTTTCTGGTCCATCGGATTGATGGCACAAGACTATTTCGGCGTTTCCGGAACGGTTACCGATGCAGCCAGTGGCGCGCCGGTGTATAACCAGGAAATGGTGATTGCGTTCTTCAATATCGGCGATTCAACGTTAATACTTGACGAGATTGTGGAAACTAATGAGATGGGGTATTATGAGTTTGAAGGTCCGTTCAATGTGCCTATGGCACTTGTTCAGGTGGGGACAATCGACTGTAATGGAGTACCGGTTTATGAATTCGGAACTGTATCAATAAATAATCCCTGGTTTGAGCAGGATTTTGAGATATGCACCGGAGGCGGTGGTGACTGCCATGCGTTTTTTGAGTATTACCTGACAGAAAGTCTAAGGGTAGAATTTGAGAACCTATCCGAAGGCGAAGATCTCACATACTTCTGGACATTTGGTGACGGAACAAATTCTGATGAAGAAAATCCGGTTCATACCTATGCCATGGGTGGCGATTACGTGGTCACGCTGTACATTGCCACAGCTGATTCGAGTTGTTTCGATGTTTATGAAGAAATGATACACATTAGCAACGGACAGGGTGATTGTGAAGCTTACTTTGAATATTATGTTGGTGATGGACTAACAGTAGAATTTGAAAATTTCTCTGAGGGAGAGAATCTGGTATATTTCTGGAGCTTCGGTGACGGCAGTGGAAGTGATGAAGAAAACCCGACCCACACCTATGCCAGCGGAGGTGAATACCGTGTTTCTTTGTTCATAATAAATGGGGATTCTACTTGTATTGATGATTATGACGAATTGATATATGTAGGTGGCGGACAAGGCGACTGCGAAGCCTATTTCACTTACGAGCAGGAAGACGCTTACACTTTTAACTTTGTTAATATGTCGGAAGGTGAAAACCTGATGTATTACTGGGCTTTTGGTGACGACACTTACTCTACTGAAGAAAATCCTGTACATACTTACAATATGGACGGGTATTATCTGGTAGCACTTATGATCACAAATGAAGACTCTACCTGCTTCGATTTTTATGAAGACATGGTCATTGTAGGTGATTCGACACCCGGTGACTGCCAGGCCTACTTTGAATATTATTATGCGCCCAACGATGGATATAGAGTTGAATTTGAGAACCTTTCGGAAGGCAACGACCTCGTATATTACTGGGATTTTGGTGACGGAAACTTCTCGCAGGAAGAGAACCCCGAACACACATACGAACGACCTGGAATCTACGAAGTTTGTCTGATGGCCGCATCCGAAGACAGCACCTGCTATGATGTTTATTGTGCGGCAGTTGTGATTGATGATATGGGTGCGTGTATTGCCCAGTTTGCGTATTATCCAGATTCCTTAGGAAATTACACCTACCAGTTTGTTGATCTTTCGTACGGTGACATCGAGAGCTGGTATTGGGATTTCGGTGACGGCACTTATTCTGATGACCAGAACCCGGCACATACATTCAGCGAAGAAGGTTATTATTACGTTTGCTTAACTATTACCTGTGAAGAAGATTGTGGTGATAAGGGCGAAGACTGTACCAGCACATGGTGCGAAGAAGTTTATGTTGGTGAATACGAAGACTGCTTTAACTTCTTCACCTACCAGACAGTTGGAAATTCGGTTCTTTTTGAAGGCTTCCACTCCAGTATGTATGAAGCATGGTACACCTGGGAGTTCGGTGACGGTACATCCGGCGAAGGACAAATAACAGAGCATACCTATGATGCAACCGGAACATATTTTGTAACCCTTACTTCAGTGAGCGAAGACTCGTGTTTTGCCACTTCATCGCAAGTCATTGTTGTGGGCGACAGCATAGTATACCATCAGGTGTATGGTCAGGTATTCGAAGGCGACTTCCCAATGGATAGAGGTATGGTCATGATATTTTCCACCGAAGCGGGGCCCAATTATGAACCATTTTTTGATATGGCAATGATTGACTCATCAGGTATTTACGTATTACCTTATGTACCTAACGGCGAGTTTTACGTATATGCTATTCCATTTAACTGGAACGGCTACCTCCCCACTTATTATGGCGATGTAATCAACTGGGACGAAGCTACACCAATTGTTCTTGGTGAACCTGAAAATCCATATGATATACACCTTGTTGCTGCTGAATTTGCAGCCACACCCGGCAACGGTTCAATTACAGGAACAATTTATAATGGCGGCGTAAGAGCCAGTTATATTGACAAGATTCAGATGCTCCTGTACAACGACAACTATGAAATCCTTGGGTTTACAGACGTTAACGAAGAAGGATCGTTTGATTTGAGCAACCTTGCCAACGGAACATATTATATCTACCCCGAACTCTCAGGTGTAAGCAGCGAATTTACGCAAGTTCAGATCACCGATGAGCAACAGAATGTAGTTGTAAACATGACGATGGAAGGAAGCACAATTCTCGGTGAGAAGGAATTGTTTATGAACACTGAAGCCGGCAATATCTTCCCGAACCCTGCTGATGAAAGGGCGAGGATTGAGTTAAACAACCTGAAAGAAACGCAAGTTAAGGTGCAGGTTATGGATATCACTGGCCGGACTCAAATTATGAACGAGTATAACCTTTCTGCCGGCCGTACGGTGATTGAAATACGCCTGGAACACCTGCAGACCGGAATTTATTTTGTCCGCATCACAAATGCAGAGGGAAATACAATTACCCGGAAAGTGGTACATCAATAACAGGACAGTAAAAACGACTACTTAAAATGCACTGCAAATAAACTCCACAGATGTAACTAAGCGTGCTTTTATTGAAAGCGGATGCCGGAAGGTGTCCGCTTTTTTTTCCTCATTCATAAAAACAAAGTCTTGATATCTCAAAGCCTGTTAATCAGGATAAAAATATTGACGAATCCGTAAAGAGTTAGGGGCAATTCAATATATTTGTTTCGAATGAAATCATCAAAATACATCGCCGGTTTTGTAGTTATCCTTTACCTTGGTTTACTGGGTTATCTGTACCTGAACATAGGACAGGGAAAAACCTTTCCCTCTCGTCCCATAAGTATTATCGTTCACTCCAAACCTGGTTCTGCCATCGATTTTATGGCACGAAAAGTAGCCGAGATTGCCCGTAAGTACAGCGATGTATCCTTTGTAGTGGAGAACCGCACAGGCACACAGGGACTTGTAGCCATGCAGCACGTGCTTGACGCTAAAGCCGATGGTTATACACTGCTGGGAGTTACCAAATCTTTTCTTTCGACAGTTATAGTGAATAAAAGCAAGGTCAGCATGAACGACTTCCTGTTTATTGCCAATATGGTGTCTGACCCTGAAGCTCTGATAGCTAATAAATCAAGAAACTTCTACTCGCTTGAAGATCTTATACGGGATGCCGGCAGGGAAGACTATACCCAGGTGTGGATAGGTCCGGGAACCGGCAGCCGCGACCACCTGATGGCCATGAAATGCTGGGAAACACTGGAGATTGATAATACACAATGGATTGATTACAAAAGTGGTCCACAGGCTGTTCTTGCCCTGATGCGGGATGAGGCAGCCGTTTATGTAGGCAATCCTGCGGATGTAAGAGGAAAAACCGGACTGGGCATTATTTCCATCGCCAGTGATAAACGGCTTACACCCCTCCCGGATGTTCCTACGTTCAAAGAACAGGGGTATGATATGAACGAGTCAATGTGGAGAGGATTTGCCTATAAAAGAGGAGTCCCCGAAGAAGCAATTCGGTATGTCACTGGAATTCTTCAGAAAGTGGTACTCGACGAAGAATGGATAAACTACTGCAATGAATCATATGTGTTTTCAAACTTTGAAGGAAAAGAAGAGTTTACCCGAAGAATAGTTGATGAAACAGCAGAAACAAACCATTATCTGAATAAAGCGGGCATGTTGGTCAATTACATAAAGGAAAGCTCTGTTCATCCAGTGGTAATTTTCTCACTTATCACTCTGGCGGTGTTTTTCCTATTATTCGTGTATAATCGCTTCGATATCCACAGATTCAACTACGACCAGATAGTTGCTGGTGGCATTTTGAGTATTTCGTTCTTTTTCCTAC
>QMPO01000123.1 GCA_003648625.1 Bacteroidota bacterium | reverse complement strand
CCACAAAATATCCCGGCGGCAGCATATGGTCAGGATTAACCAGTGATTGCGGGCAATTAAAAAAATCATAACGGTGGCCATGCTCCATGATCATCTCATCTACAGGAGAATATGCGCCCAGTCCGGGTGTTTCATCGGTTCCGGCCCAACTTATGCCGGGGACGATGTCCTGTAAAACCTCTTGCGTGAGCAGCATATCATGATTTCCGGGGATGTACACAAGCTCGACATCATTGTTTACAGCAATGGCCTGTAACCGGCTGATTATTCCTGTATTGACCGGATTGTTTGCAACGGCATGAAAGTACTCTGCCGATGAATGGATATTGTGGTCCGGATCGAAAGGGGAGATAGAAAAAGGGACAAGCCATTCGTCAAATAAATCACCCATAATTACCAACTTATTAAATTGCCTGCTGTCGACCACATAGTCTAAAAAATCTTCCAGTGCATCTTTGTTTTTCTGAAACCAGCAATAGTGATTATCTGTTGCCCGTACATCTCCCATATGTATATCGCTGATGCAGGCAATAGCATTTCTGACCGTGCTGTCATAACCCGGTAAACCTGAAGGTGGCAAGGGTTCAGAAAGTGTTCTTATTTCCAATACAGCATTGTTTGTCAGGCTGCTGCCTTTCTCCGATTTTAATCCCGGAAGGATCTCAATAAAATACTGCCATCCCTCACGAAGTTGAAAATCATTGTTAAACAACAGGAGAATCTTATTTCCTGAAACCTCCAACTGATATTTTGTATTCAACATGCCTGTTTTGTCAGAGAACGACAAATTACCATCAACACTTGAAGAATCGAGAGACAAACTAAAGTTTAGCTCAATGGATCTTACGTCGGGTCCTATGCGGTAATAAACATTATGGATCAGGTTATGCCGTTCCAGTGTTACAGTGAAATCGTTTGGAGCAGGGATGGGGGTATCGTTTTTGTTATGGCAGGCTTGCTGAGCAAACAACAGCGTAAAAATAATTACGGAAAGGATAATCAGGTTTGTTTTTTTCATAATTAGATATTTTTAAGAACAGTGACAAAGAGGACCGGAATACGTTGGCTGTTTACAAAACGCATTGCTCTGCTGATGTAAAAATAAGGAACTTTTTACTGCTATCTGGGAAACAACCGAAAGAAAACTTAAACAGATCTCCGGATATTATTTAAAAGAATTTCTTCCTGCTGATTTTCGTATTTTTACATTTTTTGTGAAACAAACTGATGGGAAATAGTACGATCCATAACCCCGAGTTACAACTCGCCTTTGATTTTGTGCAATATACCGGCAACAACATTTTTTTGACGGGCAGGGCCGGTACGGGAAAGACCACTTTTTTGCGGGATTTGAAAGAGCGTTCCCCAAAACGTATGATTGTAGTAGCTCCAACAGGTGTGGCTGCCATCAATGCCGGAGGGGTAACTATTCATTCCTTTTTTCAGCTTTCTTTTGGCCCGCGAGTACCGGGGTATGCAGAAAAGGAAGACGGGAAAGGTATGCGGTTCAGTACACAGAAAAGGAACATTATCCGGAGCCTGGATTTATTGGTGATCGATGAAATAAGTATGGTGCGGGCTGATTTGCTGGACAGTATTGACGAACGTTTACGTCGGTTCCGGAGGAACAACAAACCATTCGGAGGTGTACAGTTACTTTTGATCGGTGATATGCAACAGTTACCTCCTGTGGTGAAGGGTGACGAATGGGAATTGCTGCGTAAATTTTACGATACGCCCTATTTTTTCAGCAGCCAGACCTTGCGGAAATCAGATTATGTTACCATTACCCTGCAGCATGTTTACCGCCAGCGGGATGAAAACTTCATCCGGGTGCTAAACAAAATAAGGGACAAACAGGTGGACAATGAAACACTGGCCCTATTGAATGAAAGGCATAAACCTGATTTCGATCCGGGCGATGAGAATTACATCATACTCACCACGCACAATGCCAAGGCCAAAGCCATCAACGATAAAAAGCTGGATGCTTTAAACGAAAAGAAAGCATGGTTTACGGCAGAAGTGGCAGGTAATTTTCCAGAATACATGTATCCGACTGAGTTGGAACTGGAGTTAAAAGTCGGTGCCCAGGTGATGTTTGTGAAAAACGATCCGGAACACGAAAAGAAATTCTTTAACGGAAAAATAGGAAATGTCACAGAAATACATGAAGACGGTGTTGTTGTACAATGCCCTGACGAAGAAGATCTTATCTATGTGTCTCCGCTTGAATGGCGGAACGTAAAGTATATCATCGAAGAACAAAACAAAGAAATCAAAGAGACGGTGGAGGGTACTTTTACACAGATTCCGCTGAAACTGGCCTGGGCCATTACCATCCACAAAAGCCAGGGACTTACGTTTGATAAGGCCATTATTGACTCAGAAGCTGCCTTTGCCCACGGACAGGTATATGTGGCACTGAGTCGTTGTCGTTCGCTGGAGGGACTGGTGCTGAGTACTAAATTCTCTCCGTATAGTTTAAAACAGGATAAATCCATTGAAATATTTAATGTTCAGGCGGATAAAAATCAAGCCGGAACGGAAGAACTTAAAGCTTCGAAAGGAAAATATCAGCAACAATTGCTCGAAGACCTGATTGATTTTGGTGAATTGCAGCATCATGTTAAAAGCCTGTATTTTCTGCTTCACGATAACCTGAAAAGCCTGCAATCGGGAGCGGATGTATTGATTAAAGGCATGAAAGAACCGGTGCAGAAGGAAATAACAGAAGTTGCGGAAAAGTTTAAAAGGCAGATAGCTCAATTGCTGCAAAAGGGCAGGGATGCTGAGCAGAACGAAGAACTTCAAGAGCGGATCAGGAAAGGAGCAGATTATTTTTCCGGTAAGCTTCAGCATCTGATTCTTTCGGTGATGGAAAAATTTGTTGTTGAAACCGATAATAAGGAGATACAGAAAAAAATTCAGAAAGCGGAGAAAAGGCTACTGGAAGAAACTATGTTTAAACGGGCTTGCCTCGAAGCCTGCCGCGAGGGATTTGTTGTTAAAGACTATCTGAAAGCACGGGCAAAAGCATCGCTGGAAGAAATACCGAAAAGACCTTCTGCCCGGAGCGAAAAACTTCCTGTCAGTAAAGAAATTGCTAATACAGAATTGTATCAATTGCTGAAAGAATGGCGTAATGCCAGAGCAAGCGAGCTGGACCAGCCGCATTACAGGGTCATTTCGTTAAGGGCCATGCGTGCATTGAGTAATTATGTGCCTTCAAATATGGAAGAGTTGAAAAGGATGCATGGTTTCGGAAAAAAGAAAATGGAACAATACGGGGAAGAATTACTGGAACTGATCAGCAAGTATCGCGGGGATCATGATGATCTGGATATCACACCTCTTCCCGAACCGGCAAAAAAAGAAAAAAAGCCGAAGATCAATACAAAGGAAATGAGCCTGGAATTATGGCTGAAATATAAGGATATTGCTAAAGTTGCCAAAGAAAGAGGGCTGACAAAAACTACCGTAGAAGGGCATATGGCGTATTATGTGGGTACGGGAAAGCTTCCGGTGTCCGACTTTGTGGAGGAAGGAAAATTGAAAAAGATTTCGGAGTTTTTTCTAAAAAACGGGGAAATCGCTTTGGGAGAGGCCAAAGAACGATTAGGTGATGGAGTTTCGTACGGCGAACTAAAGATGGTGAGGCAACATTTGAATTGGATCACTAATGAAACGTAGGTGAATTTAGCTATAATAATAAAAAAACCCGGCAATTACGCACCGGGGTTCTGTTCATATCTGACTTAATATTAACCTTTTATAATCTTCACCTCTTCGATAAGTTGTGGTAGTACTTTAAAAAGATCGCCTACAATTCCGTAATCGGCAGCTTCGAAGATAGGAGCTTCAGGATCTTTGTTTACCGCCACAATAAATTTAGAAGAACTCACTCCGCCCAGGTGCTGGATAGCGCCTGAAATTCCAAAGGCAAAATAAAGGTTCGGAGCTATAATTTTCCCTGTTTGCCCCACATGTTCTTCATGTCCGCGCCACCCTTCATCGGATACCGGGCGGGAACATGCCAGGCCGGCACCTAAAACATCTGCCAGTTCCTCAAGTTGTCCCCAGTTTTCAGGTCCTTTCATACCCCGTCCTCCGGAAATAACTATTTCCGCATCGGTCAGCAGTACTTTACCGGTTACCTTGTTGGTTTCTTTAACGGTGGTTGAGAACACATCATCAGCAACTTGCGGATCGTAAGATTCGATAGCAGCATTGTTTTCCGTTTCGATCAACTCGAACGAATTCTGCGCCAGTGTCAGTATTTTGATGTCGGCATCAATCTGCACATGAGCAAACGCTTTCTGAGTGAATACTTTTTTCTTCACTATAAAAGGATCAAAGCTTTCGGGCAGGGCCGTTACCCCCGACACCAATCCTCCGTTCAGCTTTACGGTTACCCGCGGCGCAATGGCTTTACCCACATTGTTATGAGAAAAGACAATAATTTGCGCATCTTCGGCTTTGGCTGCATGAGCCACCGCTTCGGCCAGTGCCTTATTGTCGAGTGAATCAAAACGCTCGTCGGCAACATTCAGAATTTTTGATGCTCCGTAGTTTCCCAGTTGTTTCAGTTCGTCATCTGCCACATTACCAATAGATAAGGCAGTAACAGGAAGATTGAGTTTATCGGCTATTGCTTTGGCATACGAAATGAGCTCGAAACTCAATTTTTTAAATTTTCCGTCCCAGTTTTCGGTATATACTAAAATTGACATAGTGATGTATTTTTAATTTCTTTATTAATTATGTTTCTTATTTTATATTGCTCGATTGTTTCATGGTTCTATTGCTGCATGGTCCCATAGATTATCAGAATTTCAATTTGATATTTGTGTATTTAATTAACTGATTAAGTTCTAAGGGTAATTTCTCATGTGCTTGCAGGATGATTTCAAATTCCTCAGGTGTAACTAGCCCACGATATTTTGATTTTTTGATCCAATCAATGGATTCTAATAAAGAACCATTACTATATCTGTAAAATTTGATTTTATCCTTTTTATGATACCTGCCAAAGCCTTCCGCAATATTGGCAGAAATCGAATCGGTGGACTCAACTAACTGTTTACCAACTGTGAATTTCGCAAAATTATCCCATTTGATTACTAAATCCCATACATAATTGCTCAAATTAAAAGCTGTTCTGTAAGCATCTATCGCATCGAATTTCAGATAAGTTTTTTCCATTTTATACTTTTTTTAACAATTGAACAGTCGAACAGTCGAACAGTCGAACAATCAAAGTACTTTGGCTTCTTCCTGAAGCAGGCGTACCAGTTCTTTTACATTATCTTCATCAACCAGTTTGCAAGCTGCTTTTGGTGGAGGAAGTTCGAAACTTATGTATTCGGTTTTTTCTTCTGCATCAACGGCAGGGACAACCGTAAGGGGTTTTTTGCGAGCCATCATTATACCACGCATGGCAGGAATTCGCGGGTCGATAGCAATACCTTTCTGGACTATGGTTACTACCGGGGTTTCCACTTCAATTTTCTGTTGCCCCCCATCTATTTCTCTGGTTAGTGAGAGTTGTCCGTTTTCGATATTCATACCCGAAACAGCAGATACTGAATTGAAACCTAAAATTTCAGCCAGCATACCACCTACAGCAGAACCGTTGTAGTCGGAAGCTTCAATGCCCACCATAACTACATCGTAATCTTTGGCTACTTCCGCCAGTTGTGTGGCTACATAGAAAGCATCTTTCGGTTTGGCGTCAATCCGGATGGCATCGTCAGCACCCACGGCTAACGCTTTTCGCAAGGTTGCTTCAGTTATACTTTCGCCTACGTTGGCAACCGTAATTTTTTCAATACCACCGGCTTCTTTCAGCTCGACAGCCCTGGTCAGTGCCAGTTCGTCCCACGGGTTGATGATCCATTGCACGCCCGTAGTGTCGAATGTTTTATTGTCATCCACGAACCTGATCTTTGTCGTCGTATCAGGAACGTTACTGATTAATACTAAAAATTTCATATCACTTATAAATTAGTTATTGTTTTTATTCTCTTAATAAGGTGCGTGAAACCACAATTTTCTGCACTTCCGAAGTCCCCTCATAAATTTGTGTCAGTTTTGCTTCGCGCATCAGGCGTTCCACGTGGTATTCTTTTACGTATCCATATCCGCCATGAATCTGTACGGCCTCGGTAGTTACTTCCATAGCGATATCAGAAGCATACAATTTGGCCATAGCGCTTGCCATAGCAAAAGGCTGACCGTTGTCTTTCTGCCAGGCAGCTTTTAAACATAAATTTCGTGCATTTTCAACTTTCACGGCCATGTCGGCTAGTTTGAAAGCAATGGCCTGATGATTTGCGATTTCCGTACCGAAGGCCTTCCTTTCTTTTGCGTAAGCAAGTGCACGTTCCAGCGCTCCTGCAGCAATCCCCATAGCCTGAGCTGCTATGCCTATACGCCCGGCTTCAAGTGCTTTCATGGCAAATTTATACCCAAAACCGTCTTCGCCGATCCGGTTTTCTTTGGGAACCTTAACATCTGTGAACATCACCGAATGCGTGTCGGAACTACGCATGCCCATTTTATCTTCATGAGGACCCAGGGTGATACCCGGTGAGTTTTTCTCAACAATAAATGCATTGATTCCGCGGTATCCTTTTTCGGGAAATGTCTGTGCCATTACAATATACGTGGAAGCAGAGTTGCCGCTTGTAATCCAGTTTTTGGTACCATTAAGCAGGTAATGATCACCTTTGTCCTCAGCGCTTGTGTGCTGGTGCATGGCATCCGAACCGGCTTCGGGTTCCGAAAGCAGAAAAGCACCAATATGTTCGCCTCTGGCCAGCGGCTTTAAATATTTTTGTTTTTGTTCTTCTGTACCGTATTTACAAAGTCCATAGCAAACCAACGAGTTATTTACAGAAATGACCACACTAGTGGCTGCGTCAATTTTTGACAGTTCTTCCATTGCCAGGACATACGAAACCGTATCCATCCCGCTCCCGTCATATTCAGGATCAACCATCATACCCATAAAACCCAGTTCGGCCAGGTTTTTAATATGTCTGGCTGGAAATTCTGCTTTAGCATCCCGTTCTAAAACATCCTGTAATAATTCCCTTTCGGCATAATCTTTGGCCGCCTGCCTGATCATCAACTGCTCATCGGTAAACTCAAAATTCATAAAAGACTGATATTTAATAAAATATAAATTAGTTGAATAGAAAATAAAGTTAGGAAATTATTTGAAAATACCTAATAGTAATTTCATAGTTTACGGCCACTCATTTTTTCAGATACCTGATTGAATTCCGTAACAATGTCTGCAATGATCTTAGCTACAGGTTCAACAGAGCGGATCATAGAAGCGACCTGGCCAATTTCCAGCTCACCTTCAATGGTATCCCCTTCAAACATGCCTTTTCGGGCCCTCCCTTTTCCCAGAAACTGTAAGAATTCTTCCTTAGTTGCACCTTTGTTTTCCAGTTGTTGCACTTTCTTTAAAAAGTCATTTTTTATGAGGCGGACCGGAACTATTTGTTTCAGAGTTAAAACAGTATCTCCGTCATCGGCTTTGACAATCTCTTCGTGGAATTTCGGATGTGCCGATGATTCGGCCGTGGCTGCGAACCGGCTCCCGATCTGGACACCATCTGCTCCTAAAGCCATAGCAGCATACATTGCTTTTCCCGAAGCAATTCCTCCGGCAGCTATTAATGGAATGTCAACAACTTCCCGGATCATTGGAATAAGCACCATAGTGGTAGTTTCTTCAAATCCGTTGTGTCCGCCTGCTTCAAAACCTTCTGCAACGATGGCATCCACCCCGGCTTCGACAGCTTTTAATGCGAACTTTTTATTGGCTACCACATGAACTACAGTTACTCCGTTTTCTTTTAAGACAGAAGTGTATTTTTTAGGATTTCCTGCAGATGTGAAAACAATTTTGACTTTTTCTTTCAGCACGATCGAAATAATCTCGTCGGAATAGGGATAGAGCAACGGAATATTGACACCAAAAGGTTTGTCGGTTGCTTTGGCACATTTTTTTATATGCTCTTCGGCAATTTCCAGACGCATTGATCCTGTGCCGATCAGTCCAAGTCCGCCTGCATTACTTACAGCAGAAGCCAGTTTCCATCCGCTGCACCAGATCATACCACCCTGGATGATGGGGTATTTGATGTTGAAAAGAGAGGTGATAGAGTTGTTCATATTTTTGTGTTTTTTGCCCTTCGGGCGTTATTCATTGTCATTTGCCTTCGGCGTCATTT
>QMPO01000122.1 GCA_003648625.1 Bacteroidota bacterium | reverse complement strand
ATTCCTACAGACCAGGTAAAAGAATATTTCGCGAAGAAATAAACCGGATAAAAGATATTTTATTAGTGAAGCTTTTTCCTGATGAACGGAAAGAGCTTTTTTTATTTCTTTCAAATTTCGATATCAGGGAACTGTCAACAAATAAACGATTAACAGATAACCAATAACCAGTAACAAATCCAGACATGGGTATATTTTCAGTTTTTTCTTCCAAAAAACAAAAGGAAGACCTTGACAAAGGTCTGGAGAAAACACGTCAGAATGTTTTTAGTAAAATCTCCAAGGCAGTTGTCGGTAAATCGAAAGTTGATGATGAAGTGCTTGATAATCTGGAAGAGGCATTGGTAACTTCGGATGTTGGCGTACAAACAACGCTGAAGATCATCGAACGGATTGAGGAAAGGGTGTCCAAAGATAAATATCTGGGAACAGAAGAATTAAATGCTATTTTAAGGGAGGAAATTGAGAAACTGCTGGAAGAGAACAACACGGGGGACGGGGAGGATTTTGTATTGCCTGAAGATAAAAAACCTTATGTCATTCTGGTAGTAGGCGTCAACGGGGTGGGAAAAACGACGACCATCGGGAAACTGGCGTATAATTTTAAAAGAGTAGGAAAGTCAGTGATACTGGGTGCTGCCGATACCTTTCGTGCTGCAGCAGTCGACCAGATCACCATCTGGGCCGAACGTGCCGGTGTGCCGCTGGTTAGCCAGGGAATGAATGCCGATCCGGCTTCCGTAGCATACGATACACTTAAATCGGCTTTGGCGCAAGACGCGGACGTAGTGATCATAGATACGGCCGGAAGACTTCACAATAAAATCAATCTGATGAATGAGTTGGCAAAGATTAACAGGGTATTGCAAAAACTGATGCCTGATGCGCCACATGAAGTGCTGCTTGTTCTTGATGCATCAACAGGGCAGAATGCCATTGAACAGGCCAAGCAATTTATAGCCGCAACCGAAGTCAACGCGCTGGCTCTTACCAAACTAGACGGAACAGCCAAAGGAGGCGTGGTGATCGGTATATCCGACCAATTTAAGATTCCGGTGAAATACATCGGTGTGGGCGAAAAAATAGAAGATCTGCAGGTGTTTAACCGTACCGAATTCGTTGAAACCTTATTTTCAGGTATGTAATGAAGAAAATCAATGTTATTACACTCGGCTGTTCGAAAAACCTGATTGATTCGGAAGTGCTTATGCGGCAACTCCAGGATGATTATATCATCACACATGATGCAGCCGAAGATTCTGATATTATTGTGATCAACACTTGTGGTTTTATCAACGATGCCAAAGAAGAATCCATCGATACAATCCTTAGTGCTGTAGAAGCGAAAAAAGCAGGGAATGTTCAAAAAGTATATGTGACGGGGTGCTTATCTGAACGCTATAAAAAAGAGCTGTCAGGTGAAATTTCCCAGGTGGATGGTTTTTTCGGTGTAAATGAACTGCCCGGTGTACTGAATGCGCTGGACGTCGATTATAAAAAAGAGCTTGTAGGCGAACGTTTGTTAACCACACCAAAGCATTATGCCTATCTGAAAATTTCCGAGGGCTGCGACCGTACCTGTTCCTTCTGTGCCATTCCGTTAATTCGTGGAAAGCATATTTCAAAATCAATTGAAGAGATTGTCAAAGAAGCTGCATTCCTGGCTTCAAAGGGGGTAAAAGAGGTTATGCTCATTGCGCAGGACCTTACGTATTATGGTTTGGATATGTATAAAAAGAGGAAAATATCAGAACTGGTACAGAAAATTGCAGAAGTGGAGGGAATTGAATGGATTCGTTTGCATTATGCTTACCCGGCCGGCTTCCCGGAAGAACTTCTGGAAGTAATCAAAAACAATCCGAAAGTTTGTCAGTACCTGGATATTCCTTTACAGCATATCAGTGACCCAATACTCTCTTCTATGAAACGGGCACACGGAAGAAGTGAAACGATCCGGCTGGTAGAAAAGATCAGAAAAGAACTCCCCGAAGCAGCCATCCGCACAACTTTCATTGTTGGGTACCCCGGCGAAACCGAAGAAGATTTCAATCAGCTCATGGATTTTGTGAAGTCATACAGCTTCGACCGCCTGGGTGTTTTTCAGTATTCGCCCGAAGAAGGAACCTCTGCTTTTGCACTTGTAGATAATGTTCCTGCAAAAGTGAAACAGGAGCGTGCCGACCGGCTGATGATGTTACAGCAGGAGATATCGTTCGCGCTGAATAAAGAAAAGGAAGGTCGTGTCTTCAGAACGATCATCGACAGAAAAGAAGGCGGTTATTATATCGGACGTACTGAATTCGACTCTCCTGAAGTAGATAACGAAGTGCTGATTCCCACCGAAAATAAAAAGCTTGATACAGGAAGTTTTTATAATGTAAAAATCACAAGAGCTGAGTTTTACGATTTATATGGAGAAGTGGTTTAACAAACGGTTTTCCATCGTTATCCATAACTTTTTATATAAACCCCTATTTACTTTTGTTTTTTCTGTCAAACTGGTACATTTGTACCTTACATTCTTAAATTCAAAAACCATAAAAAATGAAAAAGTTAGCGTTATACTTTGCTTTATTCTTTGTTTTGCAAGGTTGTTACGGACAAAACCCGAAAACAAAATCAAATACAAATGAATCGTCCTTGCCAGACACTATTGAATCGGGGTTTTATTCGGTGAAGAACGGGAGCCTTACTACAGAAGGATATTTTGAGAATTATCTGCCGGTTGGTAACTGGATAACATACCTGCCGTCAGGCCAGATCAAGAAGATGGAGCAATATAAAGAGGGCAGGAAAGACGGAATATATTTATCAATAGGTCGCCGGGGTTACATTGAAGAGCAGGCAGTTTACAAAGACGGTGAGTTAAATGGCCGAAGAATCAAGTTTGGTACAAGTGGAAGAGTGTTGCTGGATGAATATTATAAAAATGGTTTACTCAACGGCCACAGGACTGTTTACTACGACAGAGGTAATGTTAATCAGGAGGAAAGTGATTTTGTGAACGGCGAGAAACAAGGTGAAACAAGGTGGTATACACAGGATAGCAAGCTGGTGGCTGTTTATCAATACAGTGGCGGGCTGTTTGAAGGAGTTAACAGAACTTATTACACAAATGGTGTATTAAGGGTTGAACAAGAGTTTCACAACAATGATGCTGTTGGGTTTTACAAGGAATATTACCAGAATGGTAATCTGAAAGAGGAAGGCTATTACAAAAAAGGCCTCAAAAATGGGGAGTGGAAAGAATATTCGGAAGACGGCCAATTGGTGAAAACGATCAAATATAAAAAGGGAGAGGAAGTGAAATGAGGAAAATCCTGAATCCTTATGTCCATGTAGAAGGCTACAACTGTTTTGCCTGTTCGCCAAACAACGAAAACGGCCTGCAGATGCAGTTTGTTGAAGATGGTGACTATGTAACCTGCGAGTGGGAACCACGCGGGTTCTTACAAGGCTACAATAATATTCTTCATGGTGGCATTCAGGCGACTTTGTTAGATGAAATTGCCTCGTGGTTCGTACAGATAAAGCTGAAGACGGCAGGGGTGACTTCAAGTATGAATATCCGTTTGAGGCGAACCGTTTACGTAAATAAAGGAAATCTGAAACTACGGGCCTGGCTGAAAGAAACAAGAAGAAATCTGGTAGATGTGTACGTGGAACTGATCAACCCGGATGGTAAGGTTGGCGCCGAGGGTGTCATCACGTATTTTACGTTTTCCCCCGAAACAGCCAGAGAAAAGTTGAACTATCCGAAGCCGGAAGAGTTTTTTGAACAGAAAGAATAAGTGGTTTAGTTTATAAGGTTATCAACGGAAGTTCACGGCAAATTTCCTGAATCAACTGCAGCCTGATCTGTATGCTAAAATACCCTTAGGCTAAAACCAACTTCTTCACAGGTTTAACGTATTTTGTAACATCAAAATCAACAGGCATATCATCGCTGTTTCTAAAAATTTTAGATGTTAATCCTGTTTTATGCCATTTTCGGGCACCATAGTTTAATGAGAAGTAAAGAATTGTTTCTGCAACACTCGAGAAAATATGCGGAATTGCCCTGCTTAATATGGAACGATGACTATATACCCTGTCTTTGATATGAGAGTAACCCTCTTGTAATTCATCAGCAGTCATATTGTTAGGCGAGATAATAACCTTTTTAGCATCAAACTGTCTCCAGTCGTCCGTAAGGATTCTGTTTTCCTGTTTCATTTTTTCAAAAACCTGTGTTCCCGGATAGGGGGTTAAGGCACAGGCCTGAAGAAAAGCGGGTTTTGCTTTTTCTATAAATTTATAGGCAGTATCAAAAACTTGTTTATCATCATCATCCAAACCGAAAACCAAAGAAGCCATTGTCATTAAACCATTGTCTTGCAACATTTTAATAGCTTCCACATTTCGATCAAAACTGGCGAATGTTTTTCTGTATTTGTTCAGTCCCGTATCTGTCATCGATTCGAAACCGATAAGAAATCCTTTGCAGCCTGATTTGCGTGCCAGTTTCATCAACTCCTTATCGTTTACAATATTGATGGATGCCTGGCCAACCCAACCTTTTTTTAACGGGATCATCCTTTCAAATAATTCCCTCGAAAACTTTTTGTTTATGGTAATATTATCATCCAGAAAGAAGAGAAATTTTTCTTCTATCGATTCAATGTCTTTTATGATGCAATCAATCGTTTTATGTCGCTGTTTTGATCCGAAAGAAGTTGGAACAGTACAAAAATCACATTTATAAGGACAACCTCTGCCCGTTTCAATAGGTGCAATTTTAAATTTTCCGGCAACTTTTCTAACCAAATCACGTCTTGGGGCAACATAGCGGTTAAGTTCAGGATACTTATCTAACTTATAGAATTCTTTTAGGCTGAAAGTCTCAATATCATTAAGTACCTGTTCCCACAAGCCATTTTCGGCTTCGCCGATAACAACTGCATCACCATACATAATGGCCTCTTTTGGCATTACCGTAGCATGAATGCCACCAAATACTACAGTTTTATCCCTCTTTTTAAACTCATTTGCAATTTCGTAACCACGTATTGCTGTTTGGGTCATAATTGAAATTCCAACAACATCAACCTCCTGGTCAAAATCAATTACTTCGTTGAAAACCTCCTCTATTATCTTTACCTCGTGCTCTTCAGGCGTTAAACCTGCAATTAATGATAAAGTTAGTTGCGGAATTGCCATTGAATCATGGCGTTGATTATCATCCGGACAAGGTGAAATTAATAAAATATTCATAGAATGGAATTATATTAAGCCAGGTTCTGATATGTTACCAGTGCTAAAAGAATTGGCAAATATATACAGTTTCCCGGATAATTAGTGATTACCTTCAGAATATGTGTAAAAGCCATCACCGTAGTAAGGGCGATATATGATGCTTTGCTTTAGCAATAATCTTGTTCGGAATAATTCCATCAGGAATAAATGTCCACGTGGAACTGATCAACCCGGATGGTAAAGTTGGCGCCGAGGGTGTCATCACATATTTTACGTTTCCCCCCGAAACAGCCAGGGAAAAGCTGAATTATCCTGACCCGGAAGACTTTTTTACGTCATAGTTGACTGAATTTTTCCGCCTTTCTTTTCTGTAAACAATGCGTGTTTGTACAAAGTGGAAAAATCATTGCTGATAAATTGCCTTATGGATAATGCAAAAAAATAGTATATTTGCCTAATGTAAAAGGCAATTAGCATGGAAAAGTTATTCGTTAAATCAACAAGAAAGATAGAAAATGTAACTACCCGGTTTAAAAGGTTCCTGATAGATAAGATAAACTGGGATAGAAGGCTGGTCGGGATTAAAGGGGCAAGGGGTACAGGTAAAACGACTATGTTGTTGCAGTATATCAGTGAAAAGTACGGCTCGTCAGATGAAGTATTGTATGTCAGCCTGGATGATATTTACTTTTCAGAAAACAAACTGGTTGATCTGGCCGATAATTTCGTGAAAATGGGAGGGAAGTTTCTTTTTTTGGATGAAGTCCATAAATATCCCAACTGGTCAAGAGAAATAAAAAATATTTATGATGATTATCCCGGACTTAAAATTGTATTTACCGGTTCTTCCATACTTGAAATTGATAAAAGCGAGTCGGACTTAAGCAGGCGGTCTGTTATATACGAGCTTCCTGTTCTTTCAGTAAGAGAGTATATTGCATTGAAGCATAGTATCGAAACAAAAGCTCATTCATTATCCGACATTTTAATGAATCATAAAGAAATTGCTATTCAGATTAACAAAAAAATCAAACCAATTAAAGAGCTTAATGATTACAACCGGCGAGGAACTTATCCGTTTTTTCTGGAAGCCGGAAACGAGTATTCAAATCATATTGAGAGGATAATAAATTTAATACTGGAAACAGACTTGCCGGCATCTACATCCATTGATTTTAATTCAATAATTAAGCTGAAACAGCTTTTGTATGTAATTAGTGAGAGTGTTCCGTTTCAGCCAAATATCAGTAAATTAAGTATTAAAACAGGTGTAACAAGAGACACTTTGATCAGGTATTTATCATACCTGGAAAAAGCGCATTTGATATCTTTATTGCGATCAAATACCAAAGGGATCAGCAAAATGGCCAAACCGGATAAAATATATCTTAACAATAATAATTTAATGTTTGCTTTGCAGCCCGGGCTGGTTAATCCCGGTACGGTCAGGGAAACATTTTTTCAAAATCAGCTATCAGTGGCACATAAAGTTGACTTGCCCGCGAAAGGTGATTTTATTGTTGATGATAAATATGTATTTGAGGTTGGAGGTAAAAACAAAACACAAAAACAGATCATTGACATACCAAATTCTTATGTTGTTTCCGATGACCTGGAATATGGTTTTCAAAACCGGATACCGTTATGGCTGTTTGGATTTTTGTATTGAATGCTTTTCTTTCAATATTAAAACTTACCCCAACCCCTTCACCACCGCCACCACCATCGAATACGAATTGCAGCAAGCATCGATTGTTCAAATCACCATTTACAACCATCTTGGCTAACAGGTTGAAATAATTCAGAAAAACCAGCCACAGGGCAAACAGAAAGTTGTGTGGAACTCCGGGGATTTACCCGGCGGCATTTATTACAGCCTCCTCCGTGCAGGCAGCCAGACGGCTTCGGGAAAGATGGTGGTGGTGAGGTAAAAACTTTATGTTTACGTAATGTCGACAGGTTTATTTTTTTTGGCATGAACTAACAAAAGTGTCGCCAGCAACCCCACTACAGAAAATACTGCCAGCACCAAGTAAAAATGCTGGTAGCCTTTTAATCCCGGTGAAGCATCCAGAATGCGGCCGGCGAGGGAGTTGAAAAAAGCATCGGGGGTGTAGCCGATTACTGAGATCAGCCCTACGGCAGTTCCGGTAAGCTTGCCCGAAACTTTGGTTTCTTCCAGCAGCGCAAAATATACCCCACGCAAGGCGTAAACGGCAATAAAGGTGATGATGATGTTGGAAATGATAACTGTAACCATATGCTCATCCGGCTTGAGAATAGAAAGCAGAACATAGCTGATCACGAGTATGCCAAACAAAAACGAGATGACTTTACTTGCCGAAAGCCTGTCAACGATAAACCCGGCAGCAATGGCCGAAACAGCCCTGATGTACGAAGCATTGCTGACAAACCACGCGGAATCCACTTCGTTCATACCCAATACATCCACGCCATACAGTGAATAATAATCCAGTGCTTTGTAGGCACTGTAAGCACAAACTACAATGATGGCCTGGAGCCATACGACCTGTTTATGCAAAACCTCTTTTATACTTTTTCGGATGTTTCCCTTTTTTGGAATATTCTTTTTATCTGTGTCAGTGATAAAGAGCCATGTCAATACAGCAGCAATAATCGTCATGAAAGTATAAAAGTAAATGACCGCTTCCAGTGCTTTTTGCCTTTCTGTATCGCTTGTGTTTTCAATGGTCCCTGACATGAATGCACTAAGAATGAGAACTGCCAGAGTTGCTGCACCTGCTGCCACAAGCCCCCTTCCTCCGTCAAGAATGCCGAAAGCTTTCCCTTGTGAGATGTGGCCGCCCCAGTCGCGCGTGGCTTTGATCATGGCTGCCCAGAAGAGAAAAAGAGTTGTGATGCCCCAATATCCGAAAAGGAAAAATAAACCTGTCTGTCCGGGTATCTGGGCAAACCAGAAGCCGCCCAATCCGGTTGCCAGTAGCGACAAGGTCATCAGTTTACGTGCCGAGAACCGGTCAGCCAGCGCACCTCCGGGGAAATAGGCGAGCATGGCCGTGATTCCATAAACGGCAATGAT
>QMPO01000121.1 GCA_003648625.1 Bacteroidota bacterium | reverse complement strand
AGCTGAGCTAAACTCCCATTTTATCGTTCCGTGTTAATTCAGTTGATTTGACCCTCCCGACGTGAAGTCGGGATGCTCTGAACCAGCTGAGCTAAACTCCCATTTTATCGTTCCGTGTTAATTCAGTTGATTTGACCCTCCCGACGTGAAGTCGGGATGCTCTGAACCAGCTGAGCTAAACTCTCGCGCTTTTTAAGAACGTATCCCATAGGGGATTTTAAAAGCGAGTGCAAATATACACCTATATTTTTATGTGTCAATAAAATATTAGAAAAATTTGCCCTGCCAGGTATTTCGTTGTTCCAGTTCCTTTTCAACAGTCACATTGATCTGGTCGTTGCGGATAAGTCCCCAGCCCGGGCCTGCCAGATAACGCGGTGGCACTTCACCGGCAAACCGTTCAATGATGAATTCAGGATTCAGTTTTTCTATAAACCGGATGATAAAATCGATGTATTCTTCAAAAGAAAACAGGTCGTAATCATCAGGACGCAGGGCATAGTCTTTTGCCATTGTTGTATCTTCAACAATTTGAAGCTGGTGGAATTTGATGCTGTCCAGCGACAGCTTGTTTATTTCCTGTACTGATGCCATCATCATCTCGCGGCTTTCTCCGGGCAGACCAAAAATAAAATGTGCTCCCACGTGCAGGCCGTATTCTTTTGAAAGCCGTATTGCCTGGACAGACTCCTCGTAGGTATGTTGCCTGTTGATGCGCTCAAGGGTTGTGTCGTAAATACTTTCCAGGCCATATTCAATGGTGATGTAATGTTCTTTAGCCAACTCGCCGAGATAGTGCAGTTTTTCCCTGTCTACACAATCGGGCCGTGTACCGATAACCAGGCCGATCACACCGGGTTGTGCCAGAGCCGTTGTGTAAAGCTCTTTGAGGCGCTCCAGAGGTGCGTATGTATTCGAATAGGGCTGAAAATAGACCAGGTATTTGTTTGCTCTGCGGTAACGCACCTGATGAAATGCGATGCCCTCCTTAATTTGCTGTTCAAGCGGTTTCCCCGGGTGGCAATAAGACGGATTGAAAGCATTATTATTGCAATAAGTACAGCCTCCACGTCCTTTGGTGCCATCGCGGTTAGGGCAGGTAAAGCCCGCGTCCACACTTATCTTCTGCACCCGTTCGCCAAACAATTCTTTAAAATAAGGGGCAAAAGCGTTGTAACGCCTGTTATGATTCCAGAGGTAGATCATGGCACAAAAGTAATAATTCGGTCAAAGGGCCAAAGGGAACAAAAAAAGCCGCCTTTTATCGGGCAGCTTTTTTAAAAATTTATTTGCAGAATTAGTCTTTGGATACTTTATCCAGTTTCTTCATAATGGAGAAGATAAATCCGGCTGCGATCAGAGAAAGTATTACAAATACCAGCCATACCTGCCAGATTTGAATTCGTTCATAGAGGTAACTTCCTATTCCGAGGAACAGGTTACCCACGGCCGTTGCTCCAAGCCAGGCTCCCTGCATCACACCCTGATATTTTGGGGGTGAAACTTTGGAGACAAAGGAAATACCCATCGGGCTCAGGAACAGCTCTGCTACTGTTAATATAAAGTATGTGCTGATGAGCCAGCCAACGCCAACACGTGGTGATTCGGGAGTGAGGTCGGCGAAAGGCATCAGATTTAACGAACCAAATAACAGAACCAAAAAGGCAAAGGAGGTTAACACCATGCCAATACCGATTTTACGTGGTGTGGTAGGTTCAGCGTTACGTTTCCGTAACCAGGCAAAAAGTCCTACGATCACCGGTGTGAGTATTACAATGAATGATGGATTGAAGGGCTGGAACAACTCGGGAGAGAACGGGTTAATGTCACCGAACTGGGTAAAGCGGTAGTATGCACCAAGAGCGCCTCCCAGCAGCATCACAAAACCAATGACTTTATTCCTTCCGCTAACATTCCTTTCAATAATCTGCAGAAAGCCGTAAAAGCCGATGATGATAGCTACCAGCGACCAAACATCAAAGAAGAGGTAGGCGGTCGGCCCCACTTCCTGAACGGTATAATCGCGGGCAAAGAAACTCATTGTCAGTCCATTCTGGTGGAATGCCATCCAGAAGAAAATAACCACAGCAAACACAAGAAACAAAGCAGTCAAACGCTGACGGGTTTCTTGTTTGGACATCTCAACAACTCGCTCACCTGATTCTTCCTGTTTTTTGACATCCGGTAGTCTGTTTTTAAAGAAAACATATACCAGGAATGAGAAAACCATGGTTAAACCGGCTACGCCAAAGGCCCAGTTAAAACCGGCACTGTACACATCAAGGTAATGTTGCGTCCATGTTGCTAAGTCAGTAACTGTTGTATGCGACACCTGATCGGCGATTGATTGCAAATCTGTAGCTTCGGTAGCACTTAATGTACCGTCCTGGAATTTGTGGATCAGCGAAGGCAATAAATCGTTTCTTTCGTAGCCCTGTTTGTTAATAAACCAGTTGATGATCCCGGCGGCGGCATGTGGAGCAAACAGAGCGCCCACATTAATACCCATGTAAAAAACACTGAAGGCTGAGTCGCGTAAATGTGCGTACTTCTTATCATCGTAAATCTGTCCAACAATAGCCTGCAAGTTTCCTTTGAAAAGCCCGTTACCGAAAGCGATAACAAACAAGGCGGTAACGGTAAACACCAGGCCCAGGCCGGGAATAGACATGAGCACGTAACCAAGTAGCATAGTCAATAAGCCTACGAAAATAACGCCTTTATAATTTTTTGTACGGTCGGCAAATAGGCCACCTACCAACGCCAACCCATAGATGGAAGCGTAAAAAATACTATAAATTACACCAGCTTTTGTCGGTGAGAGTCCGTATTTGGCCGTCAGGTAATAGACCAGAATACCCATCATGGTGTAAAAGCCGAACCTCTCTCCCATATTGGCAAAGAAAGCTACGTACAACGACTTCGGATGTCCTTTAAACATAATTACTGTATTTAGTGAGTATTGATTTTCAATGAGCGACAAATATAAAAAAATAATAAGGGGGGTGAAAAAAGTGTTTTTACGATTTATTGACACTTTGCGCTTTCCCGTTCCCGGAAGATTTGAAAACATCGTGTTGTTTTTTAGGTTATGTCCCGATCAAGTGTAATTTTATCATACACAAATCGTCATAACAATAGAATGACCACGGAAGACTTTAAAAATAATCTGATGCCGGTAAAGCACAAGCTGTTCCGGCTGGCAAACAGATTGCTGTCGAACCGGCAGGAGGCGGAAGATGCCGTGCAGGAAGTCTATCTGAAAATATGGAATATGCGCAATGAACTTGAAAAATATACAAACCACGAAGGGCTTATGATGACCATGACCCGAAACTTGTGTTTGGACAAACTGAAAAGTAAAAAGAATAAATATCCGGGGTTGAACTCTTATAATACTATAGAGCAAACCCCTGATCCATACGAGCAGGTTGTGTTGTCGGATACGGTGAAAAGAGTGAAGGAAGCCATGCAGGAGTTGCCTGAACAGCAAAAAACCATCATCCATCTGCGCGATGTGGAAGGGTATGAGTTGGATGAGATAGTACATATTACAGGGTTTGATTTGAATTATATCCGGGTGAATCTATCGCGCGGCAGAAAAAAAATCAGAGAATCAATACAGAAAATCCATGCATATGAAACCGGAAGAAGTTAAGAAACTGACAGAGAAGTTCTATACCGGGGAAACTTCTGTGGACGAAGAACAAAGGCTGAAAGAATACTTTGAGCAGGAAACGATTCCGGAGCAGTTTTCGGAAGTGAAGGAGTATTTTATGTTTGTGCAGAAAGAGAAGGAACAGGTATTAGACGAATCATTTGATCACAAGCTTTTTGCGGCTATGAATGAAGCTCCTTCAGGACGAAACAGCAGAAAAGTGTGGGTTTACCGGTTGAGTGGTATTGCGGCAACGGTGCTGGTTCTGGTATGGCTGGGCGTTGAAATATTTCAGCCAAAACAAGTGTATGGAACAGTGGCTGACCCGGCCCTTGCCTTCAACGAAACGCGGAATGCATTAGACATGGTTGCTGGCAAATTGAATCAAAACACAATACCGGCAAAAAAAACACTAAAAACATTCAACAAAAGCTTGCAAAAAGTTTACGAACTTAATAAATGGAATTATTCATTAAAAAAAACGGAGAAAGTATTTCAAACAACAGGCGATATAGTACAAAAAGCAAATTCATAAAAATATTAACATCTAAAATTCAAACAAATGAAAACTTTATTTATCAGTTTAGCCGTAGTTCTTTTCTTACAACCTGACAAGGTTCACCCCCAAACGGCCATTGACAATCTTTACGAAAAATACGCCGGGCAGGAAGGATTTACAAGTATCAACATTAACCCCGATATGTTTAAAATGATTTCGGGCCTTGATATGAGCGACAGTTCGGAAAAGGCAAAGGAAGCGCAAAATGCGATGGAACAGATTACCGGTTTGAAAATGCTGGTTTATGAACCCGAAGAAGGAGAGACCAACGAAGAATTTATGGAAGAAATCAAATCCTTGAGTAAAGTAAAAGGATACGAAGAAATGATGTCGGTGAATGAGGGTGATGAAGTGGTTAAGTTTCTTACTAAAAAAGGAACTGACGGGAAAGTGCTGGAAATGCTCATGATCGTTTTGGAGGATGATGAGGCAGTTGTGATGAGTATGACCGGCGATATGGACCTGAAAATATTTACAGAAATATCCAAGTCGCTGGGTGTGACCGAGATGGATGACCTGAACATCAAAAGTGAATAATATGAAACAACTAACGGTAATTATGTTGTCATTCCTGCTTCCGGTAATAATGACAGCTCAGACAAACAAAATTGAAAAACTCTTTAATAAATACGAAAACGTAGATGGATTTGAATTGCTGAACGTAACAAAATCCGATGCTGGCCTGGAAAACCTCGAAGGGGAGGAGCATCTGATGGATTTCCTGAATGGCATGCATAAAATGTATGTCCTGAATTTCGACACGGAAAACGGGGATGCGAAAGATCTTGAAAAATTCCGGTCGAAACTTGACCGGCTTCTGGACGAGGAAGAATACGAAGCGGTAATTGACATCAACGGAGAAGAAGAGTTCAGAATGCTGATGCGTAAAGACGATGAGAAAGAAGCAGTGCGTGTGTTAATGATTGCAAAAGAGGACGACGAAACCTCTTTCATTCTGGCTACCGATTAAAGTTTAATTAATTATTTATAAGACATTTCCGCTGTTCTTAAGGAGCAGGGAAGTGTCTTTTTTTAATACGAGGATCCGGGACGATGACAGGTTTCGGAACTTTTTTACTACCCATCTGTTTCCCGGCCGGATGATTTACAAGATCTTCTACCATGAAACGAACAAGTTTACTATTTTTGCCGCTTAATGATTATCCTGAACTGAGATGAATATAGCGAGCAAATACAATCCTGCCGAAACCGAAGATAAATGGTACAGCTACTGGATGGAAAAAAAATATTTCCACTCAGAACCCGACGAAAGGGAGCCTTATACGATCGTGATACCACCACCAAATGTAACCGGTGTGTTGCACATGGGGCATATGATGAATAATACACTTCAGGATGTATTGGTACGCCGCGCCAGGATGCAGGGTAAAAATGCCTGTTGGGTGCCTGGTACCGACCACGCTTCCATTGCCACGGAAAATAAAGTGGTTACTAAACTGAAAGAAGAAGGGATCAGCAAAGAGGATATTACGCGTGAAGAGTTCATGGAGCATGCCTGGGAATGGAAAGAAAAGCATGGCGGCATCATTCTGGAACAGCTGAAAAAACTGGGAGCTTCCTGCGACTGGGACAGGACACGCTTTACTATGGATGAGGCTTTGTACGATTCGGTGATTGACGTGTTTATCGATCTGTACGAAAGAGGACTGATTTATCGTGGCATCCGAATGGTTAACTGGGATCCGCAAGCCAAAACAGCGGTCTCGGATGAGGAAGTGGTTTACAAAGAGGTGAACTCAAAGTTGTATTACCTCAATTATAAGGTAGAAGGCGAAGACGATTACATTACTATTGCCACCACACGGCCCGAAACCATATTGGGAGATACGGCAATCTGTGTACATCCTGATGACGAACGGTTTTTCAAATTTCATGGCAGGAAAGTTTTGGTGCCGCTGTTGAACAGGCCGGTGCCTGTCATTATTGATGAATATGTTGACCGGGAGTTTGGTACCGGTGCCTTGAAAATAACACCTGCCCACGATATCCATGACTACGAGCTGGGCATGAAACACAAACTGGAAACCATTGATATTTTTAATGATGACGGTACACTGAGTGAAGCAGCAGAATTGTACATCGGGAAAGACCGTTTTGCGGTACGCGATGAAATTCTTGAGGATTTGAAAAAGGCCGGTAACCTGGGGAAAATTGAAAATTACACCAATAAAGTTGGTTTTTCGGAACGTACCGATGCCGTCATTGAACCCAAACTTTCCACCCAGTGGTTTCTTAAAATGGCCGAATTTGCCAAACCAGCTCTGGAAGTTGTTGAATCGGGGAAAATAAAGTTCCACCCGGCCAAGTTTAAAAATATTTACCGGCACTGGATGGAGAATGTCCGCGACTGGAACATCTCGCGCCAGTTATGGTGGGGCCAGCAAATTCCGGTTTATTACCTCTCCAACGGTGAAATGGTAGTTGCCAGATCGGCTGAAGAAGCACTGGAAAAAGCCAGAAAGAAATTTAACCTGCCCGATCTGCAGTTAAGTGATCTGAAACAGGATGAAGATGTGGTGGACACATGGTTCTCATCATGGTTATGGCCCATCTCAGTATTTGATGGCATCCGCTATCCCGATAATAAAGATATCAACTATTATTACCCTACCAACGATCTGATCACTGCACCTGATATCATTTTTTTCTGGGTGGCACGGATGATCATGGCAGGGCTGGAATACAGGAAAGATATTCCTTTTAAGAATGTTTATTTTACCGGCATTGTCCGTGATAAGATCGGCAGGAAAATGTCGAAAACATTGGGGAATTCACCTGACCCGATAGAGTTAATGAATCAATTCGGAGCTGATGGTGTTCGTGTGGGCATGTTGTTAACAGCTCCTGCCGGAAACGATTTACCTTTCGACCCTGTTTTATGTGAACAGGGAAGAAATTTCAGCAATAAGATATGGAATGCCCTCCGGCTGGTAAAAGGCTGGCAGGTAGATGAAACAATACAACAGCCAGAAAGCAGTAAACTGGGGGTTGAATGGTTTGAATCGCGCTTAAACAAAGTACTGAAAACAATCGACAGCCACTTTTCCAAATACCGTATCTCGGAAGCACTGATGGTTACCTATAAACTTATATGGGACGATTTCTGCAGCTGGTATCTTGAAATTGCAAAACCACCCTATCAGCAACCCGTGGATAAAAATACCTATGATGCTACGGTTCTGTTTTTTGAAGAGTTGATGAAAATCCTGCATCCCTTCATGCCGTTCATTACCGAAGAAATTTGGCATTTGCTTCGCGAAAGGGCTGAAGGAGATGACATCATTATTGCGCAAATACCTGTTTTCAAAGGGTTTGACGGTAAGATCATTGCCTCATTCGAAAGGGCCGAGCAGGTGATTAATGGTATCAGGAATATCAGGAAAGACAAAAACATTCCGAATAAGGAAAGCATAGAGCTGGTGGTGAAAAAGGGAGAGCATCCCGAATGTATTTTTTATCCGGTCATTACCAAACTGGGAAACATCAGCAATATTAAAGAAGTAGAAGAGAAACCGGATAACGCCATGACATTCCTTGTAGGCTCGCAAGAGTTTTACGTGCCGTTTTCGGCTGATATTGATGTGGAGGCGGAAATTGCTAAGCTGGAAGAGGAATTGACCTATACCGAAGGTTTTCTAAAATCGGTACAGAAGAAGTTGTCTAACGAGCGCTTTGTGAACAATGCCCCTGAGGCCGTTGTGGCTAAGGAAAAGCAAAAACAGACCGATGCCGAAGCGCGTATTAAGACCATCAGGGAACAACTGGCCGGATTGAAATAATCGTACTGAAAGATATAACCTCTAATCATAGAATATTTTGCCTGTAAAACTACCTGTCGAGGAATTTTTACCATTAACGGACACTCTTCCGCTGGTGGATGTACGTTCGCCTGCCGAGTTTGCGCAGGGGCACATTCCAGGAGCGGTTAACATTCCTCTTTTCGACAACGAAGAGCGGGCAGCCGTGGGCATTCGCTATAAACAGGGAGGCAACGAGAATGCCGTGATGCTGGGTCTGGAAATCGTAGGGCCGAAAATGGCAGACCTTGTCAGGCAGGCAAAAAAAGT
>QMPO01000120.1 GCA_003648625.1 Bacteroidota bacterium | reverse complement strand
CCTGCTGTATCAGCGACGGCATATCTTCAAAATTCCTTCTCAGGTTGGTCTCGGAAACGGCAAACAGGTTTTGCTCCGCTTTATCGAGTAAATTGAATACATCTGTTGTATCTTCATAAGCGTCGTTGATAATCTCTGTCGAAATAGTTATCAGTTCGCGCTGGATGTGCTTTTGCAGTAAGATACGTGCGTGAAATTCAATGTTTGCTGCCGAAGCAATGCGACTGGTCAGGCTGGTAATATAATAGGGACCGCCTACCATTTCCAGTTCGCCTGTGCTTTTCAGTTCGTTTGTAACTGTGAGGATGTCAATCGGTTCCGATTTGGTAAACAAGCTCTGAACGGCAGCAAATATCCGCTGATGCTTGTCAACATAAAACACTTTGGGCGACAAAATATCGATTACGGATGTTACGGCATCTTTTTCCAGCATCATCGCACCTAAAACGGCTTCTTCAAGGTCAATAGCCTGCGGTGGTACCTTGCCGTGCTCAAGTACCACACTGGAAATGTCCGGAGTTTTTTTAACGGTCGATTTTTTACGTAAGTTTTTAGCTGCCTCTTCCATAGGTCAAAATTACAAATAATGACAGGTAGTTAATAAGCTGTTAATAACTATTTTTATCAGGAAATAAGCAGGTTGTTATCAGGGTGTTAACAGGATCAGGCAGAATGGCTTATTTAAGATGCTATGTGCTTACAGGCGGTTAATTTTGTCCAGAAAATCATAGAATTGTTCGTTGAAGGAGGATTGGTCTTTTTCAAGTAACGATTTATCTTCCACGTTCTTCCAGCAATGGCCGATGAAGTCGCAGGGGTATGGATCAAGACAATGAGGACCCACCTCAATTTCTGGTGAACTTGTGCGCATAAGGGCCGTTTTCTCTTCGGCAACCTTTTGCTGTATGTAATCCTGAAGGTCAAGTACCCGGCTCAGGACACTCTCAAATACAAACAATTCATTCAGCTCGATTTCATCTTCGAAAGCATAATCTTTGTTAACGTACACAAGAAACATATCCTTTAATGGCAGTCCGCTGTTACTGATCACGTAATATTGAAAAGCAGCATCAAGCAGATAAGTATCCGAAATCTTTACAGAACTTTTTACTTCGTAGCCGTACCATGCACCGTCCGTATGCTGCAAGATGTCGAGCATGATCAATAACTGGTCATACTGAAAAACAGCCTCATACAGGGTGTTGTGGTTTTTCTGCCGGATAATTTCTGTAGTTTCCAGCACCCGTTTCTGAAATTGCGACGGCGATTTCGGCGACATATCAATGCCACCGGGAAATAGTTGCTGTGCCAGTTTTCCGATCCTTGTGCCCCGTCTAAATATAGCGAGTTTTTCCGGGCTGAGCTTGTCCCTGAGAAAAGGTCTTTTTTTATTCAGGTACAGCGATTTCAGGCATTGATTTCCCCTGATAAAGGTCGATTTAGACAGGATATGTCGTTCCAATAGTCTTTGGTTTTTAGATAGAGCAAAATTCCGGATTATGCATACTGAATGTCGGCTTCGCTGATTAATGGCAAGCCCATATAGCGGCGTAGTAACTGGGCGATGGTGATGACATCCTTCTGGCAATAAGTGACAATTCTTTCGAGGTCCTTCTCTTCCCAGTATACGTGGCCCACCATACTTCCGTCAATGTCGTCTTTGGGTGTGGGGATGTTAAATACGGAAGCCAGCAGTTCCAGCGAAGTGAAATGTTTATAATCACCGAATTTCCATAGTTCCATAGTGTCGAGGTGGCGTACCTCCCACGGTTTTTTACCGGCCGAATCAAGAATACGGGGAAGTTTGATGCTGTTGATGAGCATGCGCCGCGCAATGTACGGGAAGTCAAATTCTTTCCCGTTGTGCGCACAAAGCAGGTACCTGTCGGTGTCGTAATGCTTGTTGAGCATGTGGGCAAATTCTTCCAGCAGAATTTGCTCATCATCACCATAAAATGATTTTATCCGGAACTCTTTACCGTTAACGAAGCCGCACGAAATACAGACGATTTTTCCAAACTCGGCATAAATACCGGCACGTGCATATAATTTGTCTGCGGTTGTTTCCGGGTCGTTACGCATCAGCAATTCAGCCTTCTTTTCCCAAAGTTTCTTTGTCCCATCGGGTAGTTTTTCAAATCCGGGAAAGGCGGGAACCGTTTCTATGTCGAGAAACAACACATAATCAAGTCTGAGATCGTCTAACATGGCTATCGGGTTTTGATTAGAGGTGGAAAATTACAAAAAATTGTGCTTTTTAATCATTCATCCAACTGCTTTAATTCATAATTCTTGTGTATTTTGCGTTGTTCTTGGCAAATTGTGCTGAAAAAACGAAGCTAACAGGCGCTTGCCGCAAATAAATAAAAATATGAAGCGGAGCATCCTACCGGTATTTATATTCTCTCTTTTACTTTGCACTTTCGCTTCGTGCCGGAAAACCGATGATGTTCCCTTAGTTCATATTGCATTGATAAGCCCTGACGAGAATACGTTATGGCGCCTTCCGGATACGGTAAGTATAAGCTTCAAGATTACGGGTGATCAGGCACCTGACCATGTAACCGTACGTATTGTGAACAGGAATTATATTCCGTTATTTGGTGAAAAACACATCGATGCGCCTGAAATGGGTGTCGAGCTTTCCGAAACGATGGTTTTACATGCACTTCATGATACAGATGAAGCACCCTATTATATCCTGATCTCAGCAAGTGTTCATGAGGAGTATCAGAACAATTATTTCCCTGTAAAGCTGACCAATAAACCACTTGCCTATCAGGGGGTTTATTTATTCACAAAAGCTTCGGTCAACCAGACTGCCCTAACTTTTTACAAGAGCGGAATGGAACCCGTTTTGTTGGCCCGGGTAAGTGGCAATTTTATTGCCAGCGACATATCGGATTATTATCAAAAACTGTATTTGATAACGGATATCCCGGCCAGGTTGCGTGCTTTCTCATTAACTGATCAACAACAGGTGTGGGAAACCGAACCGCTTCTTCCTTACCCCGTTTATACAGATGTAAAAACAGATGCTGACCGGATATATGCGGGTATGGGCAATGGTCAGATCACGGCTTATTCCGGTCTGACCGGACAACCGAAACTGGTTGCCGAAAGGTTAACTGATTCCATCCCGGAAAAGATAGCTGTGCTTGACGAATTCGTGGTGGGATATTACCGCTCAAGGATTAACGGTTACAGGAGCCTGGTTTCGTTTTACAAAGTAAGTGGCGTTAAAAAACACCGCTATCCGATAGATTTTGAACTTGTTACTTTTTTAGCGCATGAAGATCCGGCAAACGTGGTTGTTGTTGGAAACCGTGATAATGAGGGATTGTTCACCGTGTTTGACCCGTACAAAAATTCATTTGAAGAAACGGTGCAACCCGGTGTCGGGAGCATTGAAACAGCATGCGCAGCGTGGGAGGGGGCATATCTTTTTGCAACAGCCGATAAATTGTATATGTATCAGTACGATGAGCATCAGGAAAAGCTGCTTAAAGAATTAAATGATATTCCGATAGCCATAATGTATGAGCATGTTTCCGGTACTGTTTTTGTTGCTTATTCCGGCGCTTTGGTTCTTTATGAATATCCGCAGATGATGGAGATTGCAAGAATTGAACCGGAAAATGAAATAAAAGGATTAGCGCTTTTTTACCGTTATGAATAAATGATTTTGCTACATTTACGCCTTGTTATATAATATATCCGCAGCTATGAATAAAACGATCAGTTTGTTGATTATGAGTGTGCTCCTGCTCACAAGTGCTCTTCCGGCACAGGAGGTCTCTACGGTGAGTAAAAGCAGAAAGAAGAATATTAAGAATCAACTGGACTACAGGTATAGGGGTGGTTTTTATTCGTTCGAGAAATTGTTCAATAAGAATGTGACATACCCCGAAGTATTGCAGAAGAATTGCATTATGGGCATTGTTATTGTTTCCTTTGTAGTAAACTGCGATGGCGAACTTACCGATTTCTCTATTAAAAACCCGATACATCCTTTAATTAACGAACAACTGGCTAAATTCTTTGATTTGACCCAGGGGCAATGGAATACATGTGAGGATGAAAAATACAGCCGTTTTGAAATCCCTATACAGTTCAGAATCAACGATGTAGAAACCAATATGCAAGATGCTGTATTTGTTTGCGTGACCGACACACCCGGGTATGTTTGTAACGATGACAGCTACTATTTTAAGAAAGCTGAAAAACTTCTGGAAAAGGGAAACGGCAAAAAGGCGGAGAAGTACCTGGACATTCTGATAAAACGTGACCCTTACAATATTGAATATTACGAAATGAAAAAGGAAGCGATCAGTCTTTTCAAAAAATAACACCTTTCACTTATGCCGGACTTTCTTTTGGAGGCTGATACACAATTATTCCTGCTGATCAATGGCTGGCATACCACTTTTTTCGATGCTGTAATGGTTTATATCAGTGCCAAATTGTTCTGGCTTCCTTTATACCTTCTGTTAGCTTATCTGCTCATAAGGGAATACAAAAAGAAAGCGCTCATAGCTTTGTTGTTTGTTGCAGTTTTGGTTGCGCTGACAGACCAGGTATCTGTTCACCTTTTCAAAAACGTATTTGAACGCCTGCGCCCTTGTCATGATGAAGAATTAATTCCCTGGATACATCTGGTTAACAACCACTGTGGCGGCACATATGGTTTTGTTTCTTCACATGCCACCAATGTATTCGGTATCGTCGTATTTATATCCGGTTTGCTTTCAATGCGGTATCGGTGGCTTGTGTGGGTATTGCCGGTCTGGGGATTGCTGGTGATGTACAGCAGGGTCTATTTAGGTGTGCATTACCCGCTGGATGTATTGGCGGGAGCAGTCGTTGGTGCCTTTTTGGGCTGGATAATACTGAAAGCTTATTTGTTTACCGAAAAGAAATGGCTGTATCGGTGGAACTGATACATGTTTTGTGTTAACCAATGTGGATCAGCACAGCATCGTTCCATTTCATGCCAAGTAAAGAAGCCGCTTTTCCCTTATTGATAGCAATTTCAAGCACATTATTGCTCGCAAACAAAGCAACCACTTCGCCCGGAGGCGCGTCATCATACGAAGTACTTATCTTATCTACTGAAACAGAACGTAAGGAAATTGAAAAATGGCGGTTCCCGACAGTTTTTTTAAACAACTCCCGCGGAATGTTGGTGATCAGGTTTTCATACGAGTCGACATGCATCACTACGCCCCTTATTGAATCTTTATCAACGACTGGTTCAAACAGCAGTTTTTGAGTCAATTCCTTTTTCGGGCTTCCCAGTTCCTTCATCGGTTTCCCTTCCAGAAGGTGTACCGCAGCTTTAACAAACCTGTCTCTGCCCGAAAAGGTGAAATTTTCCGTTTCCTGAATAATCTCCATCTCTACCATTTCATTCGGTTCATGCTCAAAGATCATCGAGAAGATACCATCGTCAGTGCCGATAAAATAATGGTCATCATAAAAAGCAACGGTGTGCGGACGACTGATGGACTCTTCCGTGTTCATACCGATAAGATGTACCGAACCGTCAGGAAAATTTTTAAAAGTGTTTTTTATGATGTAGGCTGCTTCGATCGAATTAAACGGTTCGATTTCGTGGGTAATATCCACAATGGTCGTTTCGGGAAGTTGCGAAAGAATCCTTCCTTTTACGGCTCCTGCGTAATAATCTCTTGTTCCCCAGTCACTGGTTAATGTAAGAATGGCCATGTCAGATGTTACCCGGCTAAATTGATTAATTGTTGTGATGATTATGAATTTCAAAATTATAAATTTTTAAGCCCTTCCCGGCGTTATTTTTTAATATTTTTGAATTTTACTTTAATTACGACCTGATTCTCTACTAAATGAGTGAACGAATTCTGCAACTGGACGTTGGAAGCCCACTGGAAATATATGGTCCGGGTGATAAATACCTGAACGAAATCAAAGATCTGTTCCCTAAACTGAAGATTATTGTACGGGGTGAGTTGATCAAGCTTATAGGCGAAGAGAAGCAAATCAATAATTTTGAAAAACGTTTTGATCTGCTCCTGATCCATTTTGACAGATTCGGGAAGATCAACGAAGATGTAGTACGCCAGATTATGGGGGAGGATGAACCGGGCAATCATGTATCAGAGAAAGGGGATGACGTACTGGTTTATGGCAGCCATGGGAAGCTGATACGGGCGTTAACGCCGAATCAGAAGAAAATGGTTACCAGCAGCGAAAAGAATGACCTGGTATTTGCTATCGGTCCTGCCGGAACTGGTAAAACCTATACGGCGGTGGCGCTGGCAGTTAGGGCATTGAAAAACAAACAGGTGAAGAGGATCGTGCTGACGCGTCCTGCTATTGAGGCAGGGGAGAGCCTGGGTTTTTTACCGGGCGATATGAAAGAAAAACTGGACCCGTACCTTCAGCCGCTATACGATGCGTTGCGGGATATGCTGCCTACCAGCAAGTTTTTATCCTACCTCGAAGATGAAACGATCGAAATAGCACCGCTGGCATTTATGCGCGGACGCACGCTAAGCAATGCCTTTGCCATACTCGACGAGGCCCAGAATGCTTCGGAAAGCCAGTTGAAAATGTTCCTGACACGGATGGGAAAATCATCGAAATTTATAGTAACCGGCGACGTGACCCAGATTGATCTGCCCCGGAAAAAACTGTCGGGATTACTGCAGGCACCGGGACTTCTGAAAGGTATTAAAGGAATTGATTTTGTGTATCTTGACGGAAGAGATGTGGTGCGGCATAAACTGGTGTCATCCATTATTGATGCGTATAATAAAAGACAGGAAGAAGATTAATTTAGGCTGGAAGCCCAACAAGTAACAAATAACCTATAACGAATAACAAATAACCTATAACGAATAACAAAAGAATGAACGAGGCAATTATCAGAACCGATTTTGAATTTCCGGGACAGAAAAATGTGTACCACGGAAAAGTAAGAGATGTGTATAATATTAACGATAAGTTACTGGTGATGGTGGCTACCGATCGCATTTCGGCTTTCGATGTTGTGCTTCCACGGGGTATTCCTTACAAAGGGCAGGTGCTCAACCAGATCGCTTCCAAGTTTCTTGATGCTACGGCAGATATTGTCCCCAACTGGAAAGTAGCCAGCCCTGATCCGATGGTGACTGTGGGACATTACTGCAAACCTTTTCCGGTGGAAATGATCATCCGTGGTTATCTTACGGGGAGCTCGTGGCGTACTTATAAGTCAGGTGCGCGCGCTATTTGCGGTGTACCGGTTCCTGACGGCCTGAAAGAGCATGAACGTTTTGCCAAACCAATTGTTACGCCAACAACCAAGGCGGCAGAAGGTCATGATGAAGATATTTCCGAGGAAGAAATCATCAGCAGCGGGCTGGTATCGGCAGAGGATTATGCCAAAATGAAAGAATATACCATCAGACTGTTTGAGCGTGGAACGCAAATAGCAGCAGAGAAAGGCCTGATACTGGTAGATACAAAATACGAGTTTGGTAAAGTAGGTGACCAGATCTATCTGATTGACGAAATACATACACCTGATTCGTCACGTTATTTTTATGCTGATAAATATGAGGAGCGATTCGCCAACGGTGAGCCGCAGAAACAACTGTCAAAAGAGTTTGTGCGCGAGTGGCTTATGGAGAACGGATTCCAGGGTAAAGAGGGGCAGCAAATGCCCGAAATGACGGATGAGTTTGTGAACAGCGTTTCGGAAAGATATATTGAACTGTTTGAGCAGGTAACAGGTGAGAAATTTAACAGAGTGCCCACCGGTGGTGTGTTGGAACGGATTGAAAAAAACATCGGCACCTTCCTGAAGTCACATTAAATTGATAGGGTTAAAGACGGTTAATCGAGCAAGCTAAGCAGCAGGTTCAGCGTGTCTGCTTTTTCAGGCATATTTTCCAGGATGTACGTATCAGCAATTTCAGTGATCAGTCTCCTGATAATGCTTTTATTGCTGCAAGGACGAAAATATGCCTCATTGATCTCCAGTTTCATTTGTTTCAGGTACAGTTCAATTTCATTTTGCGTAAAAACAGCTCCTTTATTCAGAGCGTTCAGATAAAACAAAACTTCGTCTTCCATGAAATCTTCTATTTCCTTAGCCGGCATGGAGTCATCCATGTAAGCCAGTATAAAATGATCCGGAAGATCGATGCCGAAAATGGGAATTCTTAACTGTTGTGCAATAGTCATGTAGAGCATACCCAGAGTCAGGGCATTGCCTGTCTTGCTGTCCAGCAATTCGTTCAAAAAGTAGGTGTTCAGCGAACTTTTTTGCTTTGGGGATTGCCCTTTGAACTGATGGATTTCGAACAACACATGGTTGATCACCTTAATTTTCTCCAGGGCAGTGAGGTTGTCATTT
>QMPO01000119.1 GCA_003648625.1 Bacteroidota bacterium | reverse complement strand
CTGACCAAAGGGTCAAGTCCACGATTAACAGTCGCTATATCAGCTTCTTTAAGTAGTTTTTTAATTTCCTTTTTATGTGTTGCAGCATACTCAAGTATGGAAACAAGCAGGTGGTATGAGCCGTTCACCCGCGTTTTGAAATCGGCATACACGTAATTTTCGTTCAGAATAGCCAGCCGATTTCTGACGCCTACATAATTCACCAGATAACGAGGTTCGCTGGCATAAGATATCCATCCTTTTTCAAGATTCAGCCGGTCGATGAACTCACCGTAAAACACATTCTCAACATGATATTTTTCCCGTAGTGTGTCCGACACGGCCGGCATCATATTATCACGCATGTAGTTGATAAGCGCCCGTTCGCCGTTGGGGTTCATCATCCATACAAAAGTAACGGGTTCCTCGTGGTACGAGCCGTTGGTGGTGTGGCAATCCACCGTAATAGACGGGTCCCACACATTGAAAATACGGGAAACCACCCCCCTGATTTCCGGCGTTTCCAGTTTTAGGGCATCACGATTCAGATCGAGTTGTTGGCCGTTGTGTCTGACGCCCACCCCATTCACTGGCCCGTTCTGCCTTGTGCGGTTTTTTATATCTATTTTATCATTCCCGTCAGCATTCAGAATCGGAACAAGCAACACCACAACATCATCCAGTAATCCGGGATATTTGCCGTTCAGTATGTCTCTGGCCAGCATTTGTACTGCCGCTTTCCCTTCCACCTCACCGGCATGGATGTTGGCCTGGATATACACCACGATCCGATCGTCGTTTTTAAGAGCAGAGGGGCCTTCCGGCATCGGATCGGCCAGGATCAGCAACGGGAGCTGTTTGCCTTCTGTCGTTACGGCAAAAGTATCCACAAGTAACAAGGGCGAATTTTCCAGTTGTTTAATAAATTGCATCACATCAGCGTAAGTAGATGTGGACGTGAAGTCTGATTTTTCAGCAATGGTTTGTACATCAAATTGGGCCAAAATACTCTGAAAAAGCATGAGGAAAAGGATAAACGGAACGATCTTTTTCATACTACATCTTTTGTTAGCAACGAAAGTAGAGAAAAAATTTCATGTACATTTGAGTAAATTTTAAATCGGTTTTTAATGAAACGTATTGCTATCTTATTCCTTTTGACTGGCTTATTTTTAACAGCTAACCTTTTTGCGCAGGAGAAAAAGAAGGACACTTTGTTTTCAAGTGCCACTTTTTCAGGTTTTCAATTCAGGAGTATCGGACCGGCTTTTAAATCCGGGCGGATTGCCGATATCGCTGTTCATCCTGAAAACCACAACATCTGGTATGTGGCCGTAGGCTCCGGTGGGGTATGGAAAACCGTAAACGCAGGAACAACATGGGTGCCGATATTTGAAAACCAGCCGGTATATTCTATTGGTTGTGTGACGATTGATCCGAATAACCCTCATACGGTATGGGTAGGAACAGGAGAAAACGTTGGAGGTCGCCATGTGGGTTTCGGTGATGGTATCTACCGAAGTACTGATGACGGTGCCATATGGAAAAACATGGGACTGAAGGAATCACAGCACATTTCAAAGATCATTGTACATCCCGAAAATTCTGATATTATCTGGGTAGCCGCCCAGGGTCCGTTGTGGAACAAAGGTGATGAGCGCGGATTGTACAAGTCAACCGACGGAGGAAAAACCTGGAAAAAAACACTGGGCGATGAGCAATGGACCGGTGTGACCGATATCATGCTCGACCCGCGTAACCCCGACAGGATATATGCCGCCACCTGGCAGCGTCACCGCAATGTGGCGGCGTATATGGGCGGCGGCCCCGGGACAGCCATTTACCGCTCGGAAGACGGTGGCGAAACCTGGGAAAAACTGACTAACGGACTACCGACATCCAATATGGGTAAAATAGGCCTTGCTATCTCACCACAAAAGCCGGATGTGATCTACGCGGCCATTGAACTGGACCGCAGAACAGGTGGCGTATTCCGTTCTGAAAACAGAGGCGCTTCATGGAAAAAAATGTCACAGGCCGTTTCGGGCGCCACCGGCCCACATTACTACCAGGAACTGTATGCCAGTCCACATGCTTTTGACCGTATCTATCTGGCTGATGTGCGTATTCAGGTGTCGGACGATGGCGGTAAAACCTTTCGACGGCTGAAAGAACAATTTAAACATTCGGACAATCATGTGATAGTCTTCCGCAACGATGACCCCGATTACCTGCTGGTAGGTACCGACGGTGGTCTTTACGAAAGTTTCGATCTGGCCGAAAGCTGGCGATTCACTGAAAACCTGCCCATCACGCAGTTTTATAAACTAGCCCTGGACGATGCCGAACCAATTTATCATATTTATGGCGGTACACAGGATAACGGTACACAGGGCGGCTTGTCGCGTACGTTAAAATATTATGGTATCACTTCAGACGACTGGGATATTGTGCTGGGTGCCGATGGACACCAACCTGCTACGGAACCCGGAAATCCCGACATTATTTATGCTGAATCGCAGGAAGGCAACCTTACAAGAATAGATATGACCACCGGAGAGCGGGTATTCATCCAGCCACAACCTGGTGAAGGTGAACCCTACGAACGGTATAACTGGGACGCACCGATATTGGTCAGTCCGTATGATCCTGCACGTATTTATTACGCTTCGCAAAGGGTATGGCGCTCCGATGACCGGGGCGACAGTTGGACGGCTATATCAGGAGACCTTACCAGAAACCAGGAACGATTGTCATTACCTATTATGGATAAAACATGGAGCTGGGATGCTGCCTGGGATGTGAACGCTATGTCGAATTACAACACAATCACCTCGCTGGCCGAATCACCTTTGCAGGAAGGACTGATTTATACCGGTACCGATGACGGATTTATCAATATGACGGAAGACGGAGGAAAAAACTGGAAAAAGATAGAAGTAAGCCACCTACCGGGAGTGCCTGCCACATCTTTTGTGAACGATATCAAAGCCGATTTGTTCGATGCCAATACCGTTTATGTGGCACTCGATAACCACAAATATGGCGACTTGACGCCTTATCTGTTCAAAAGTACAGACAAGGGTAAAAACTGGAAATCTATCCGCAGCAATCTGCCCGATAAAACGATTGTATGGCGGCTGGTACAGGATCATGTAAAACCGGAACTGCTGTTTCTCGGCACCGAATTCGGGATCTATTTTACCGTGGACGGAGGAAAGAACTGGATTAAATTCACCGGCAGCATACCCACCATCCCGTTCCGCGACCTGGCTATCCAGCGGAGAGAAAACGATCTGGTAGGCGCCTCATTCGGACGAAGTTTTTATGTGTTGGATGATTACAGTCCTTTACGTGAAATTACTGAAGAAAAATTAAAACAGGAAGCATCATTATTTTCTGTCAGAGATGCATGGTGGTATATACCGCAGATCGGCAAAGGCAAGCTGGGCGGAGCTGATTTTCTGGCACCCAACCCACCGTTTGGGGCTGTGTTTACCTATTACCTGAAAGATGGGTACAAAACCAAACGACAAATCAGACAGGAAAAGGAGAAAAAACAAATCAAAGAAAATAAAGCAGTAACTTTTCCGGGTTGGGATTCGGTGGAGATGGAACTGCGGCAGGAACCTCCCAAAGTGTGGCTGACCGTATTTGATGAAAATGGGAATACGGTGCGGAAGATAAGCGCCCCTGTTACTAAAGGATTTCACCGGGTGTCCTGGGAACTTACCTATCCTTCATCCATTGCCATTGACGCAAGAAGAAACAACAGCTACGGCTGGAGTTTACCGGCCATGGTAGTGCCGGGAACATACAAAGTGATGCTCTCAAAAGAAATTGACGGAGTTGTCACAACACTGAGTGATACAATCAGTTTCCGTGTAAAACAATTGCAGAAAGGAGTATTAAAAGGGGCTTCGCCGGAGGAAGTGGTGGTTTTCTGGAAAGAAATCAGGCAAATTCAGGGAGAAATCTCAGCCACCTCGCTCGAGCTGAACAACGCCTTCACAAAAGTGAAAGCCATGCAAAAGGCTCTGCAACGGACAGAAATTCCACCGGGTGAACCCGACCAAAAACTGCACGATATGAAGCAGGAGCTAATGACGCTGATGGAAAAATTGAACGGCAATCCGTCTAAAAACGAAATCGGCGAGAAAAACAACCCGACCGTTAAATCGAGAGTAAGCGTTGCTGCTGAAGGGGTACAGAATTCCACTTATGGTCCCACACCTACGCATGAACAAAGTTTGGGTATTGCCCGGAAGGAACTGGATGTTTTAAATGCAGGATTGCAGGTGATTACAGAAGAGAAAATCCCGAAAATTGAAAAAGAATTGGAAGCGCTGGGTGCACCGGTGGTGAGGTAGAAACAGTATCTTAACGCGTAAACATATCCACCATCATCTGCCGGGTATCATCCAGTGGAAACGTTTTAGGTTCGGTCATATAACCATACGAAACACCTTTAAAATGAATATCGAATGAAAGTGCCCATCGTTGTGGGTTTTTCTTACCTATCTTCCGGAATAGTTGTATGATAGTTTCATAATAAGCTTCCGAAGGATTTTTTAATGCAACATCAAGTTTATGAGTCAGACTTTTGTTTAACAAAACAGCCATATACAATTTCCGGTAGTCATGATCTTTCTCCAGTGAGCGGGTCATTTGTTTGATCAAAGTTCTGAGCGTACGATGTGGGGATTTATCTTCAATGTCAACCTCGCAACTATTTCTAATCACTTCCCACGCCCTTTCAAGCACCGCTTGTAACAAGCCCTCTTTGCTTTTATAATGATAAAACAACAACCCCTTAGCAACGCCACTGTTGCGAACAATTTCATCGGTTCCGGTTTCGGAAAAACCTTTAGAAGCAAAAAGTTTTGCGGCCTCGGATAATAATTTTTCTTTGGCATTCATCGTATTGACTGTTTGGTCAAAGATATAAAATAGTCCATAACCAGAAAATTTTCTGGTAAAGAACATTGTTATTTCCGTTTTATTTTGAAAGACTCACGTGAGTAGATTCTCCGTTGTTGATCTTTTTCTTTAAAATAGTTTTTCCAGCCTCAATTACACGAATATATAATTGTTCCTTCTCCCTATCGATCATGATATCGAAATCAGTCCCAAACGCCCGGATATGTTTCAGGTTAACATAATCCCAGCTATCGGGGATGTTAGGTGTCAGGTCGAAACTATGGAAACCGGTAGGAACAATTCCCAGCAGTCCTTCGATAAAAATCCGGCAATAAAGGGCACTTTCAGCCGAGAGATGCGCCATATTACCTTCAGGCCAGGCCTCCACCACATAAGGAACATGAAAACCAAGCAACCGTGTCTTCGAATAAGCATGTAGTTTTTCCAGTGCCCTGTTGGCAGCTCCTGCTTTGAACGCTCCCCTGAAAGCATACAATGTACCACGATCCCAGAATAAGTTGGGTTCTTCCATATCCGGGTTGTATTCTACCCTCACGCCATTGTTAGTCCACAGTTTGCTGAACAAAGCGTCCAGCGTTCCCTCTTTCCGGTTGTCAATGCCAACCACCAGCGGCAGACATATCCAATGACGCAGGTACGGATAATCTTTGAAATACTGATATGTTTCCAGTCCTTCTATTTCAGCCCCAAAATAATCTTCTATGCTCGCGGCCAACTCTTCAGCCTGCTTTTCATATTTTTTTATTAGTGAGCCGGGTTTCCCCAAAGCCTTGGCCAGCAAGGCCGACTGTCGCAGGGCTCCGTAATACAGCGATGAGGTAGCCAGGTTAGCACCTCCCGTAGCCACACGGCCTTCCATTTCATCTGAATCAGAGTTGATGACACCGGCTTCATTTTTCCGGCGGTCGCAGTAGTCCAGCGACCAGGTGATCAACGGCCAGAGTTCTTCCGCTTTTTCTTTGTTTCCTTCGGCTAAAGCAAAATGGCTGGCGCCGAAAGCGATCATGGCAGCATCACCACGATCCATACCACAACATGTCAGCGTCCCTTCCATTTCGTACGACGACCAGAAATGGCCATCCCCTTCAGGAATATTTTTCAGAAATTGCATATAGGAATTATAAGCTGCGGTATTTCCGGTCTTATAACCAAGGTAGGGAAAAAAAGGTGATGCATATTCGCATTGATCGTTAGCCCACACACCGGTATAATACCTGCCGCCTCCCGGCGAATGCATCAGTCCCATTTTGGTATCGTAAATACTTTCGGAAGCCCGGATTTTTGAAAATTCAAAAAGATGGTTCAGTACCGGATCAGGCGTTTCCAGAATCAAATTTTGCCGGATGGTGTCGAGAAACAAATCCCTTTCGCTCAACACAGCCTCAGAAAATGGCGGTTCAACCAGCGGCTCGTTGTCCAGTTGTGCCGTAAAGTATACAGCAAAGGTAAAAGTCTGCCCGGGCAGGATGGTGACCCCGCCGCGGACGTCAGCATAAACTTTCCGTGTGAAATGGCCGTTTTGCCCTTCCTGTTCCTGAATAAATTCTGTCTTTCCTATGGTCAGTGTTTTGGCCGAATCGGTGGTGTTGGTTATCTTCCATATTTCGGTAAACAAACGGTAATTCATCGAAGGAAGCAGTGTCCGCACTACTTTCAACCCCTGACTGTTGCTGTGGTAGAAATGCAGCATACCGTCAATCCGTACCGAATCAAGCGGACCGGGTTCAAACGTCCGTTTCTCCAGTGTGATCACCGGCAGAAAATCATCCGTATAAGTGTCTTTCAGGTAAGCCCGGTATTTCCGCCAGTAGTTGGCTGACGATTCACTGAAAATGCGCAATTGAGGATAGATAATCTCCCGCTCAATAATCAGTTTCCTGTTTTCATCTACCTGGTAAGTGATGATGGCAGCCACACGTTTCCCGTCCATTTCCATATTGTCACTGTGTGGCAGTTTTGTTTTGTTTGTAAGATCCCACACAATGGCATGATCTCCGGAAAGCTTCCAGAATATCTTGTTCTGTTGTGTGGAAGGGTTTTCCTGGGCATATGTGGATAATCCAGCAGCAAACAGAGCAAACAATAAGCTTAAAAACATTTTCATAGGTCACTAATTTTACTGCAGGGAAAATACTAATTTCTTGGCGGTTGATCTTTAAAAGTTACTTTTTTCTTTTTCAAAACCTGATAATAAATAAGAAAATATTTATTTCGGCTACTGGCTGGATTCTGCTATTTTTAAATACTACGGAAAACGATTAAAAATTCCATGAAAAGATCTGCCACTTTTGTATTACTAAGTATTCACTAAATACATATGCCATGAAAACACTGAATAAATCTATGGAAATAGCCTTATTTAGCTTAATTCCTGCTTTCATATTAGCCATGATCCTGCTGTCATTATTTTAGACAGCATCAGCCCAATAAAAAATATGTCCATAAAGTTTCTTTCACTCCTTTAAGTTTCAACTTAAACCAGAGAAGAATTAAAAGTCTTAGACTTTTAATAGGAAATTCTGGTTCCGGACTTTCTTTAATTTATTGTGTTAAGTCACTGATTTAACACGGTATAAGCCGGTAAAAATTAACTAATTATGAATATTTTCATAAAAAGTATTGCCGGTATTTTAAACTTCTTACTTTTGCGCACTTTTTCGATTGTCGGACTTATAAATAACATACCATCATGGCATTCTTACAGAAAGATAAATTGTTTAGTAAAAGGGGCTTAAAAAACTACAGCCTTATTGTAGTAGGATCATTCATACTGGCAGCAGGATTTGTGTTGTTCATAACACCTTACAAAATAGTACCGGGGGGTGTTTACGGTATATCCATCGTATTGCACCATTTGTTTGGCACACCGGTTGGTTTGATGGCCTTGGTTTTTGATATCCCATTAACGATCATAGGTGTAAAAGTGCTGGGCCCGCGTTTTGGTGCAAAAACGGTATTGGGTTTTGTGCTTACAGCGGTTTTTGTTGATTCGTTGACTTATTTTTACGGATCCGAACCCCTTGTGGAAGGCGATGCTCTTTTATCATCAGTTTTTGGTGGGTTGTTTATGGGGGTCGGCCTCGGTTTAATCTTTAAATCGCGGGCCACATCCGGCGGTACCGATATTGTAGCCATGATGATCAGTAAATATACGCGCATGCCGGTAGGGCAATTGATGATAGCTGTGGATTCCACAATAGTACTGCTCGGACTGATCGTCTTTCAGGATTGGAAAATCCCGCTTTATTCGCTCATCGTTATTTTTATTACCGGAAAAGTAATCGATACAATTCTGGAAGGAATGAATTATGATAAAGTGTTGCTGATCGTATCGGATGAAGTTCAGGAGATCAGAGATAAGATCATTCACGACCTGAACCGTGGTGGTACTTTATTGAAAGGTGAAGGTTTGTACAGCACAAAGGAGAAAGAAGTGCTTTTAACGGTAGTCAACCGCCGCGAAACGGTGATGTTACAGGATTATATCAACCGTATTGACCCCAATGCTTTTGTAACCGTTAT
>QMPO01000118.1 GCA_003648625.1 Bacteroidota bacterium | reverse complement strand
CCGGTAAAAGTACACCGCGGCCGGCAGATATATGACACAATTAACATGACGCTGATTCAGCCCAAACTTTGGGACAAGGAAGCCGGAAAGGGTGCTTATTGGGTGGACTTTGACTGGGGTGAAGCTGCCAGGGTAGGAATGGAATACATAGGTCAACCATATAGTGGTGCCTATGGATTTATTGAAACGGAAATGTACTGGCCGCTCAACCACCAGGTATCCCCTGCCAGCGAATCGTTAAAGTGTATTGATTGCCACACGAGAAACAACGGCAGACTTGCAAAGCTTACTGATTTTTATTTACCGGGAAGAGACAGAAGTCTGTTTTTAGACGGCTTTGGAATCATTGTTATCATTGGGGCCATTGTTGGTGTTATTGTGCATGCAGGACTCAGAAGATATCTGAGAAGAAAATGTTTTTTTCAAAAAGAATCTAATTAAAGGAGGATATACAAATGGAAAGAATATATATATATAAAGGATTTGAACGTTTCTGGCACTGGTCGCAAGCGTTAATTATCGGAACACTTGGCCTGACAGGTTTCGAGATTCACGGCTCTTTTACACTTTTAGGTTTCGACAATGCGGTACGCTGGCATGTAATTGCAGCCTGGGCTCTTGTTGTGTTAATTGTATTTGCCATCTTTTGGCATTTTACTACAGGCGAGTGGCGACAGTATATCCCGACAACCAAACTATTAAAAGAACAATTCAGGTATTATATTGGCGGAATCTTTAATAATGCGCCGCACCCCACCAATAAAACAGTATATAACAAGTTCAACCCGTTACAGAGAATGATTTATTTGGGGCTGAAGATCCTTGTTATTCCCATTATTGTAACCACCGGATTTTTATACCTTTATTTTCAATACCCGAAATTTGGCATCGAATTCCAAACCCTGGAACCGATAGCACTTATTCACACTTTTGGTGCTTATATATTGCTGGCGTTCGTAATTGCACATGTTTATCTGACAACGGTTACCGGAGTGAAACCATTATCAAGTATTAAAGCAATGATAACCGGTTGGGAAGAAATGGAAGAGAAGGAAATCAAAATAGTAGTTGAAGAAGAAATGGAAGTGGCACTAAAAGGAATCAAGCAAAAACTGAAAGCCGATGAAGGTAAAAGTGAATTACTTGATGAAGCACTTGGCGATGTAGAAGAGAAACTTGGGGTTAAGCGGGAAACTTACTTCCGGGATGCGATAAGTCAGAGTTCTGCCGGATATTTCTGTATTAGCAAAGACGGATATTACAAAGAGGTAAACGACGCCTGGATTAAATTATATAAATATGATTCGCGTGACGAGATCATAGGAAAACATTATCGTTTAAGCCGCTCCGAAGAGGACTTTAAAGAACTTGAAGCTACAGTCGCGAAAGTCTTAAAAGGTGAAACAATCAATCATGGTGAGGTAAAACGTATATGCAAAGATGGATCTGAAGGTTATCATACACTCACTTTGTCGCCTGTTTACATCAATGATGAAATCAACTGTTTTGAAGGATTTATTATTGACACTACGGCAAAACATCTTGCCGAGCGTGAAATGATGAAGAAAAAAATGCGACTGGAAGAAAAGAAAAAAAATAAAGAAGACGAAAATAATTAATGTATTAAAACAATATAGAAATGAAAACGATTAAATCAATTTTCGGAATATCAGTTCTGTTCATGGTATTACTATCGGCTTGTAATCGTGTAGGCCCGCAAAGCCTTGATGAAATGATTGTTGAAGCGCAAAAGCACGTTGATGGCATTACGGTAGAACAATTAAAAGAAAAACTGGATAATGGAGACATGATCTTACTGATCGATGTAAGAGAGCCCAATGAATTTAATGCAGGTTATATACCCGGTTCAGTAAACATTCCACGTGGTGTGCTCGAGTTTAAAATTGGAAATGAAGCTTTTTGGGATGCCGCCTTTTTGTATTTGCCAGAGAAAGATGAAGAAATTATCGTCTATTGCAAGAAAGGGAAAAGGGGTATGCTTGCCGGTGAAACTCTTAAAAAACTCGGCTACAAGAATGTAACATACCTTGACGGAGGATGGAAGAAATGGGAACTTACATACCCTGATATTTTTGAAAAGAACCTGGATGCTCTGGGGCATGATGACGGTGGTGAAGTAGGAGGCTGCTAGGCATATTATCTATCTTTAACGTATTGAAAGGGGCTTAATTAAAGCCCCTTTTTGCATGGCTGATATTTATATTAAGAAATGAATTGTCAGTCGTTTTTGCGCATTAAACTGATCCAAATAGCGAAACGGAGAGACAGCAAATTTTCCCGGAATATTATGCCGTCATTCATACCTGACCCCAAAACCGTCTAATACATAAAAAACCACGTGTTTTATTGCAATTAGCTAAATAGCTTTTCTCGCGTCAATGTTTTTTATGTCCTATTACTGCTTTTGTTCTAGTCTATTGCATTGTTCTGATGTAAAATCGATGCCCTGCCAGCATTATATTTGTTAATAAATTAACAATAATAAACGAAACTTATTTTTAACACTTAAATTTAAACAGATGAAAAGATTTTTAAATGTATTTTTATTAGCCGTGATCCTTCCGGCTTTTGTAATTACAGGATGTAAGGATGATGATAACCCGCAACCGCAGCCTAAAGGTACGTATGCAACATTGTCGCAATATATGACGGACAATGGACTGGATCTTCCGGATCTTTTAACAACACCTTCAAGTTGGGTTATTGCGCCTACGTTAATTGATGGTAAAGGCGGTATTGTTGACCCTAATGATTATTCAATTCCCAATTATCATGTTTTGGATATCAGAAGTTCCGATGATTTTACCAGTGGACATATCAAAGGAGCAATGCATACCAGTTTAGGTGATATTATCACTAAAGCTAAAGAAGTAGGAACAGACAAGCCGATACTGGTAGTTTGTTACACCGGTCAGACAGCAGCGCGTGCTGTTATGGCTTTACGTCTTTCGGGTTTCCCTGATGCACAGGTAATGAAATTCGGTATGTCGTACTGGAATGAGGTATTTGACAAATGGACACCAAATATCAGCGACCAGGCTGTTGGAGATCCCAACTGGGTAACTGATGCCAGCGGAAGCTTGCCGTCAAACGATTATCCTGACTGGGAATCAAACACCACAGATGGTGAAGATTTGCTGGCCGAACGCGTTAACTCAATGCTTTCAAAAGACTGGACCATTAAATCAGATGTTGTATTGGGTGACCCTGCAGGTTATGACATTTACAACTTCTGGACAAATGAAGACTACACAACTTTCGGGCATTATAAAGGAGCTTATCAGTACAAACCAATCTCCATTGCTAATGATATTTTAAAAGCATTGCCACAATCAGACGAATGTTTGATTTATTGTTACACCGGCCAGACATCTTCGTTCATCGCAGCATGGTTGCAGGTGCTTGGTTATAATGCAAAAAGCATCCTGTTTGGTGTAAATAGCTTAAGCCATACGGCCCTTAGCGATGCAGGAAAACCAGCCTGGCATCACTCGAACGATTACGATTACGAAACAAGCAAGTAAATTCTTTAATGATTATACGGCAGGGTGAAAGCACCCTGCCGTATGTAATTTTACAAGACAATTAATATAAAAAACCAAAAAAATGAAAAAAGCTATTTTAAGCATGAGTATTGTCTTTGTGTTGTCTTTATTCTCAGTTCCGGTACATAGCCAGGGGTGTGTTGAAGCAACTTCTGATGCCGGGCCACAACTGGTTGGCTATATCCAGCCTGAGTTCGGCCATTATTTTTACGGAAAAGACAATAATGATAATGCCCGAAAACCAAGCAGCTTTTATTTCAGGAGAGCACGTATTGGAGTCGTCGGAAGTATTCCTTACGATGTAAGTTACTATGTTATGGCTGAGTTCAGCCCAATTTATAAAGGGTATCCTTTTTTACTGGATGCTTTTGTTAGCTGGGCACCAGTTGGGAAGTATTTTAAAATGTCATTCGGACAGTTTAAATCTCCTTACGGACTGGAATTGAACACACCATGTTATGGATTATACACCATCAACCGTTCCCTGGCTTCCGAACAACTGGCTTCTCCTTACCGCGAATTGCAGTTCATGTTGTTGGGCGCTTTTGGTAAAGAAAGAGATATCGTTTCCTATAAGTTAACGATTATGAATGGTACGGGAATTAATAAAATGGATGCATATGACGAAGACGGTGGAAATAACCAGAAAGACCTGGCCGGACGTGTTGTTGTTGCTCCCTGGGAGTTTATCAAAGTTGGTGGCGGATTCCGCTACGGATTGTGGGGAAAGAAAGATGCTGACGGGGATGCTAAATCGCGCTCAAGATACGGAGTCGACCTGTCGTTTCATAAATGGAACCTCCGGGTGCAGGGCGAATACCTTTGGGGAAAAGACGTAGGTAAAATTGCCGGTGGTGGCGGTTGCGGTGGTAAAGATGTCGCAGCTGATTATCCTGCATACAATAAAAACGGATATATGTTTATGGCCATGTATATGACACCGATCCGTCTCGAGCCCGTCATTAAATATGAGTATTATAACCCGGACGGAACTGATTATAAATTCTTCGGTAAAACACAGGATTATGCGATGAGCACCATTACTTTTGGAATTAATTACTTTTTAAACGAATGGACCCGAATTCAGGTAAACTACCTGTATAATGCCGAAAAGAAAACTAATGGTGTTGTTAATGAGTATGATAACGACATGTTGCTTATTCAGGTTCAGGCTAAATTTTAACAATCTTAATTTTAAATAATTGAAAAATGAAAACATTTAGAAACATTTTGATCACAGGACTTGCTTTCCTGTTGGTTTCATCCACAGTAAGGGCGCAGGGCGATATCATTAGCGCTGCCGACTTCATGAAGCTGTTTAAAGCAGATAAAAGCTTGGTCATCATAGATGCAAGCAAAGCTGCTGATTATAAAAAATCGCACATTAAAAATGCTATTAATATTCCAAATGGAGATCTTAACCAGGATGCAGAAACCGGATTCTTAAAAAGTGATGAAGAATTAGGTAAATTATTTGGCAGTAAAGGTGTAAATAATGAAAGTACGATTATTGTTTATGACGGCGGATCTCAAAAACCTGCTTCAAGAGTTTATTGGGTGCTGAAATATTTGGGCGCTCCGAATGTGAAGATTCTGCATAAAAATATGGCAACTTTCAAAAAGGCAAGAGTCCCATTGACACCAATGGCTGCAAAGAAAAGCGCAACCACTTTTACGGTTAATGTTAACCATGCTATTGCAGCAAATCTGGCAGATGTAAAAGCCGGAACAGCAAAATTGTTTGATGCCCGTGATGCCAATGAATATGCAGGTACTACCGAAAAAAGTAAAGGCCACATTCCGGGAGCAATTAATCTTAGTTATAAAGATGTGTTAAATGCTGACAATGCGTTTAAAACAAAAGATGAACTGGAAAAAGTTGTAGCCGGATTCGGGCTGAATGCCGATACACCAATAATTGTTTCTTGCCAGTCGGGTAAAAGAGCTGCTGTCTTGTATGTAGCATTTACCAGTGTGCTTGGTTATAAAAACGTAAAAATGTATGATGGCAGTTATAATGACTGGGTTGCTAAAGGCAACACCGTAGAGAAGTAAACTTCTTTTCATCATGAATACATTAACAAACGTATCCTTTAAAAATCTGACAAAAACCGAACAGGTAGTCATGATCATTAATTCCGGTAAAGAATTATTGACCAGAAACGAAAAAGGATATAACATTCATTTGTATTTACTGGCAGATTTTTTTGTAGAGGTTTGGTTCGAATCGAACACAAAAAAAATTGTTAAGGTGGAGCCTGTCGATAAGGATAGTATTGCGAGAAATTACAAGAAAATAAATGAACTGGTTAAACAATTGATTAGAGATTAAAATTGTAATATTATCTCAAAAATGTTAAAAGGCTTTCAATTTAATTATTGAAAGTCTTTTATTTATTTGCCATTTTTTATTTTGAAAGTATACTTGCTGTCAAACATCCAGGTAACTGTATTGATTTTAAGCTGCTTTTAAAGTTTATCAAAAATTTTTTCCTCCGGGATTTTTGACAAACTTTCTGTTTTGTTGTATTTTTATAATAATTATTAAATCTCCGTCCGATGAAAACACGTTTAAAACTACTCCTAAACACTTTGGTAACTTTTGCTATCATTTTTTTTACCGTTTACCTGCTTATGGTCATTGCTGCGTTCTTTGGATGCTGCACAGGAATTACTGCCTTTTTTTATAACAAGATTGTATGGGTTTTGCTAGCAATTGGAGTACTTGTTTTTGCCTTTTGTTTCTACAATAATTGTTACAAAAAAAGAGATAATTCATAGCCCCATGATTTTATAAACCAGTCAGAATACATCTATTCTGCACATTATGAGAAGTTTACACAGGACGGGCTCTCATCACAACTAATTTATTTCGTTTTTAAATAGAAGCTGTACTATAAGGTAAATCAGGCAGATACAAACATATAATATTTTAGATATGTTCAATGGAGGAATGTAAAAAACAGTAAATCAGAGATTAACGCTTGTGATTTGATTTTTTTGCTTCCAATAGCATATTAGCTGTTTTGCATATATTTTTGTGATGATATATAGTAATGTACATATATATATAATGATTTCTCAAAACAAGAAGCATCATAAATTATTCTGAATGAAAACTAGACGAGATTTTATTAAAATCTCCGCAGCAGGTGCCGGAGTTGCTGCGTTGGGATTGAGTCCTTTAAGTTGGAATGGAGTGAAAACACTCACTGCGTCTAACGAACAAAGCCCGGTGAGCGATGATGAAATGACACCTTATCCGACGTATTGCGAGGTTTGTTTCTGGAAATGTGCCGGCTGGACTTATGTTGATAAAAAAGGAGAGATAAAAAAAATTATCGGGAACAAAGAAGACCCACATTGTAATGGCAGATTATGTCCGCGAGGTACCGGTGGCATAGGAATGTATTACGATGAAGACCGGCTTAAAACTCCTTTGATCAGAGAAACTGATAAAGAGGGAAACTCCTATTTCAGAAAAGCTTCCTGGGATGAGGCCCTTGATGTGGTTGCCAAAAACTTAAAAAAAGTAGCTGACGAACATGGTCCGGAATGTGTTGCACTTTTCAACCATGGTTCCGGAGGTAAATTCTTCGGTACATTCCTCCATGCATTTGGGTCGCCAAACATTGCAGCTCCCTCTTTTGCACAGTGCAGAGGACCAAGAGAAACTGCCTGGATAGCTACTTTCGGAGAAGGAGTTGGCTCACCTGAACCCACAGACATTAGAGATACAAATTGCCTTGTCCTGATCGGATCGCACCTTGGTGAAAACATGCATAACGGACAGGTTCAGGAAATGTCGCAGGCTATTGATAACGGAGCTACAATTATCACTGTGGACCCAAGATTAAGCACAGCGGCCAGCAAATCGAAATATTGGCTTCCGATAAAACCATCAACAGATCTTGCTTTGTTATTAGCCTGGATTCATGTGGCTATTTATGAAGATATATACAACAAAGAATATGTTGAGCAGTATGCTTACGGTTTTGACGAGTTAAAAGAGCATGTAAAAAACATGACCCCTGAATGGGCCTATGGGATCACAACCATTAAGCCCGATATTATCAGAAAAACAGCCCGTGAGATGGCCAATGCTGCACCGTCAGTAATTATTCACCCGGGCAGACACGTTACATGGTATGGCGACGACACGCAACGAATAAGAGCTGTTGCCATACTAAATGCATTGTTCGGTTCGTGGGGAAACCGGGGTGGATTTTATATGAAAGAAAGTTTTCATCTTCCAAAGCCAAAGATACCGGCTTATCCGAAACCGAAAAAAACATGGCGCGATGCTTATCCCGGACAGTTTAACCTGGCCAGTCTGGCACTGTCATCAGGTATATGCGATGCAACAATCCCAACTGAAGACCGTGCATGTTCGTTTAAAGCATGGATCGTTTCCGGTACCAACCTGCCGTTAACTTTGCCCAATAAAGCAAATACGCTTAAGGCGATATCACATCTTGAGTTTATGGTGGTAATTGACACCATGCCCATGGAAGTTACGGGTTACGCCGATGTTGTATTGCCTGAGTGTACGTATCTTGAACGATATGACCTTATCAGAACTTCGCCACACAGGGAACCTTACATTGCGCTCAGAATGCCGGCTGTAAAACCAAAGTATGATTCAAAACCGGCCTGGTGGATTGCTAAAACACTGGCCGAAAAAATGGGGCTTGGCGATTATTTCCCTTACGATGATATAACTGATCTGCTCGACTGGCAATTAAAACAGGTTGGTTCATCATTGGAAGAGATGCAGCGAATAGGTGTAAAGAAATTTGACAGGGAAAGCGGAGGACTCTACTTTCAGAAAGGAGAAGAAATTGAGTTTAACACACCGACGGGAAAGATTGAACTATTCTCGAATGATCTGGCAGCAGAAGGATTCGATCCATTTCCCGT
>QMPO01000117.1 GCA_003648625.1 Bacteroidota bacterium | reverse complement strand
TTTTGACGCTATTACCATAACAAGCTTCCTGGCATACATCGATTTTGAAAAATGTACTTTATGCAGAAAATGCGTAGAAGTTTGTCCTACTGATGCTATCTGGGAAGTTAATTTCAAACCGAGAAAACCAAAACTTCCAAAAACTGGTGAAACTGATGCAAAGGAAGTAACAGATACGAAAAAAGTAGTTGAAGCTGCTCCGAAAGAAAAAATAAAACAAGAGCAGGAAAAAGAAGAACCTAAAGAAGAAAACAAAGAATAATTCCAAAATGACAGGAAGACTGAAAACTTTTACATTAGGGGGAATTCATCCGGAAGAGAATAAATTATCCGCCAATGCACCTATCGAAGTTTTACCCTTGCCCAAACAGGCAATTATTCCGATGGGACAAAATCTTGGCGCCCCTTCAAAACCTATAGTCAGCAGAGGAGACTTTGTGAAGGTAGGGCAGCTGATAGCTGAAGCAGGAGGTTTCATATCAGCAAATATACATGCACCTGTTTCCGGAAAAGTACTGAAAATTGATAATGTACCGGATGCTTCGGGATACAAACGACCGGGTATTGTTATCAATGCGGAGGGAGACGAATGGGACGAAAATATTGACAGATCGAAGGACGTTAAAGAAGAAATTGAACTTGATAGCAAAGAGATCATCGAGCGAATAAAAGAGAAAGGCCTTGTCGGTATGGGAGGTGCTACTTTCCCAACCAATGTAAAACTGATGCCTCCTCCGGGAAAAGTTGCCGAATATTTGTTGATCAACGGAGTGGAATGCGAACCCTACCTGACATCTGACCACAGGCTGATGCTGGAGAAAGGTAAAGAAATCCTGATTGGCACGAGTATCCTGATGAAGGCGTTAAAGGTAGAAAAAGCCATCATCGGTATCGAAAATAACAAACCGGATGCCATCAACCATATGACTGAATTAGCTAAGAGCTATGAAGGAATTGAAGTACAGTCGCTGAAAGTACAGTATCCGCAGGGAGGAGAAAAGCAATTGATCAAAGCTGTATTGAACAGAGAAGTGCCTTCCGGTAAGTTGCCTATCGAAGTGGGTTGTGTTGTTCAAAATGTCGGAACAGCCTATGCAGTATATGAAGCAGTACAGAAAAACAAACCATTGATTGAACGGGTAGTAACTGTTACGGGAAAAGCTGTTAGGAAGCCTTCCAATTTTATGGTCAGGATAGGAACACCTGTACGGGAGTTGATAGACGCGGCGGAAGGATTGCCTGAATCAACTGGTAAGATCATAAACGGAGGGCCTATGATGGGCAAGGCGTTGACATCACTGGAGGTGCCGGTAGTTAAAGGATCGTCAGGGATACTGCTGATGCAGGAAAACGAAAGCAGGCGAAAACCTGAAAATTCATGTATCAGATGTTCCAAATGTACCTATGTCTGCCCGATGGGCTTAGAACCTTTTCTCCTTGCAAAGGCGGCTAAGTTGGGGAGGTTTGACCTTGCTGAAAATGAATTGGTGATGGATTGTATCGAATGCGGATCATGTCAGTATACATGCCCGGCCAGCATTCCGTTATTGGATTATTTACGTTTGGGTAAAACAATGGTTGGAACCATTATCAGAAACAGAAAAAAGAAATAAACTAAAAATATGAATATGCTTACGGTATCAGGTTCTCCCCACATACATGGGGACGAATCAACGAAAAAAATCATGTATGGTGTAGTTTACGCTATGATACCAGCCATGTTGGTTTCCGTTTACTATTTCGGACTGGATGCCCTTCGGGTTTTGCTGCTGGCTTCTGTTGCTGCAATTTTCTTCGAATGGCTCATTCAGAAATACCTGATTAAAGGGCCGGTAACCATTATGGATGGCTCGGCACTGGTAACAGGAATCCTGCTGGCATTTAACGTGCCATCGAATTTACCGTCGTGGATGGTAATTGTAGGTGCCCTGGTAGCTATTGGCATGGCTAAAATGTCGTTCGGTGGTTTAGGAAAAAATATTTTTAATCCGGCGTTGGTGGCCAGGGTGTTTTTGCTGATCTCTTTCCCTGTGCAAATGACTTCATGGCCGAAGCCACAAGCTATTATCAATGGCCTTACCGATGCCATTACAGGTCCAACCCCGCTGGGTATTGTTAAAGAAGGCCTTGACGCGGGGAAAACAATGAGTGAAATAACTCCTGAATTACCTACATATATGCAAAGTTTGTTGGGCCAGATGGGAGGTTCAATGGGTGAAGTATCGGCCATAGCCTTAATACTGGGTGGCCTCTACATGCTGATTAGAAAGATTATCACCTGGCATATTCCGGTGTCCATGCTGCTGACTGTGGTTGTGTTTTCCGGTATTTTGTGGGGCATCGATCCGGAACATTATGCCGATCCTGTTTTCCATCTGCTGACAGGAGGAATGTTACTGGGAGCTATTTTCATGGCAACCGATATGGTGACCTCACCGATGACCCGGGGGGGACAGTTGCTGTTTGGATTTGGCGTTGGATTGCTCACAATCCTGATACGTATCTGGGGAGCATATCCCGAAGGCGTTTCGTTCGCCATTTTATTGATGAATGCTGTAGTGCCTCTGATCAACAGAGGATTTAAACCCAGAAGGTTTGGTATTAAACCGGGGGTTGAAATTAAAACTTCATAACTGAATAAGAATTTGTAAAGACATGGCAAAGAAAGAATCAAGTTTTGTAAATATGGTGCTCACCCTGTTTCTGGTAGCGGCCATAGCGGCGCTGGCATTAGGTGGCGTGTATACGGTTACAAAAGAACCGATTGCAATAGCCAAGCAAAAGAAACTGGAAGCCGCCATAAAATCTGTTCTACCCGATTTTGACCGGATTGAGGAAGCAAAATATCTGGATCCTGAAGGTAAAGACTCGCTTACGTTTTACTACGCGTACCAGGGTGATAACGAGGTGGGTGCTGCTGTGAAAACATATACCAATAAAGGATTTAGCGGAAATGTGGAATTAATGGTGGGCTTTCTCGATGACGGCACTATATACAATACAGCAGTATTATCACATAAGGAAACACCAGGGCTTGGAGATAAAATGGACATAAAAAAATCTGACTTCTCCGTTCAATTTAAGGGGAAAAATCCAGAAGATTTTAAACTGAAAGTTAAAAAAGATGGTGGTGATGTAGATGCTATTACGGCTGCTACCATTAGTTCCAGAGCCTTCTGCGATGCAGTGAACCGAGCTTATGTAACATTTGAAAAAGATAAAGGAGGAGCGCAATAATGAATCAAGTAGCAAATTTTACCAAAGGATTTATTAAGGAAAACCCGGTATTTGTACTTCTGCTGGGTTTATGTCCTACACTGGGGGTAACCTCCACAGCGATCAATGGTTTGGGTATGGGACTGGCCACCACCTTCGTGCTGGTGATGTCGAACCTGGTTGTCTCGCTCATTAAAAATGCCATACCCGACAAAGTACGTATCCCTTCATTTATTGTGATCATTGCCTCGTTTGTAACGATTGTGGAACTGACCATGCAGGCTTACACTCCGGCACTTTTTGAAGCTTTGGGATTGTTCATACCGTTAATTGTTGTCAACTGTATTGTTTTGGGAAGGGCAGAAGCGTTTGCCTCCAAACAAACGGTATTTTCATCCGTTATTGACGGCCTGGGAATGGGACTCGGATTTGCCTTTGCACTGACTATTCTGGGAGCTGTACGTGAATTGCTCGGTAGCGGTAATATATTTGGACTTGAGCTGATGAAAGGCGACCTGATGCTGGTATTTGTACTGGCACCCGGTGCATTTATCGCCTTAGGTTATTTAATTGCATTAATGAACAAGCTTGCTAAATCATAAACAGAATAAACCATGGAATATTTTGTAATAGTTATTGGATCGATATTCGTAAGTAATATTGTACTGGCCCAGTTTCTGGGTATTTGCCCGTTCGTTGGTGTTTCGGGTAAGCTATCTACATCGATAGGTATGGGTGGTGCCGTTTTGTTTGTGATGACGCTGGCAACCATTGTAACCTGGGTATTGCAGTATTACCTGTTAACACCCTTCGGCTTGGGATTCATGCAAACCATTGTGTTCATCCTGATCATCGCTGCACTTGTTCAGATGGTCGAAATTATACTTAAAAAGGTGAGCCCTCCACTGTACCAGGCGCTGGGAGTTTTCCTTCCGCTGATTACAACAAATTGTGCTGTGTTGGGTGTGGCTATCCTGACCATTCAGAAAGAGTTCAGCCTGATGGAAGGTGTAGTGTTCGCCATATCCAATGCCATCGGTTTCACCCTGGCGCTTGTGTTATTTGCAGGTATCAGAGAACATCTTGATTTGATGGAAGTACCCAAAGGAATGAGAGGCGTGCCAATAGCCTTACTGGTGGCTGGTATTCTTGCGCTTGCTTTTATGGGATTTACCGGAATGGTATAAACAGCTACTTGCTACACATACGTTTTCAGTTGATTTGAAAAATCAATATCTTCGTACATTAAGTGAGACGTCTTATTGCTCGAATAACTATGGTATGTCGGAATCTGAAATTAGAAAAATAGTTTGCAATACAGCAAAGCAACTGCTTGCCGATGGGCTGGTAGTACGTACATGGGGTAATGTCAGCTTCAGGCTGGATGAAGAACATATGATCATCACTCCCTCCGGTAAATTGTACGATAAGCTGGAACCCGAAGACATGGTACTGGTTAACTTAAAGACTTCGAAAGCTGTGGGAAAACACAAGCCTTCTTCTGAGTCTGACATGCACGCAGCTATTTATCGGAATAGAAAAAATATCAGGGTGGTGATTCACACGCATCAGGAGAATGCATCTATTGTAGCGGCATGCAGAAGAGAAGTTCCTGCTATATTTGACGATCAGGTGCAATTACTCGGTCCGTCAGTGCGGGTGACAAATTATGCTCCATCAAACACCAAAAAGCTGGTGAAGGAAGTGCTGAAAGCGCTTAAGGGAAGAAATGCAGCGTTGATCGCCAATCACGGAGCAGTATGTATCGGACGGGATATGAAGGAGGCTTATACAGCCACTTTGTTGCTTGAAAAAACTTGTAAAGCCTTTATCGAAGGGGAATTTCTGGGGCAGGTGAAAACGATCCATAAATTTCAGGCCCGGCTGATGCATGAATTCTATTTAAGGAAATATTCGAAAGAAGCTGAAAAGTAATAGCAGTTTTATCGTTCCTTATTTCGGAATATCTATCTTTGTCTAAAATCAGTTTTTATGGATAACCAGTCGATCGTAAAACTTCATTCGGTAGCAGTTTATCAGCGCGAGAAACTTGTATTGCAGAATGTAGATATGGATATCAAGAATGGTGAGTTTGTTTACCTGATCGGGAAAACAGGCAGCGGTAAATCAAGCCTGCTGCAAATATTGTATGCCGATCTTGATCTGAAGGAGGGAGAAGGAACGGTTTGTGGTTACGATCTGAATAAGTTGAGAAAAAAAGATGTTCCGTATCTGAGAAGAAAAATGGGTATTGTTTTTCAGGACTTTCAGCTTCTGGAAGACCGGAATGTTGAAGAAAACTTCAGGTTTGTGTTGAAAGCTACGGGCTGGAAAGATAAAAACGAAATCAATCAGCGAATTCTGGAAGTTTTAGAACAGGTGGGAATGCTGGATAAACTTAATGTTATGCCACACCGCCTTTCGGGAGGTGAACAGCAGCGCATTTCCATTGCCCGCTCGTTGCTCAATCATCCGGAGTTAATTCTCGCTGACGAACCCACAGGAAACCTTGACCCGGAGACTTCCAACGGAATTATGAGGTTATTGCTTCAGATCTGTGATACGGGAAAGGCTGTTATTATGGCAACGCATAACTACAACATAATTCATAAGTTTCCCGGAAAAATTGTTAAATGCGAAGATGGTCTGGTGATCAGTTCAACGAATAAGCTCAATTAAACGGTCTACATTGTGGCCGTTGTTGTATATGGAAGTTAGTTTTTCTTTGCGGTCTTCTATGATACTTTCGTCAAATTCTTTTTCAAATAAGCTCTTGATCTTGCGTTTCATGGTGGCATGATCGTTAGCGATGATACACAGTTCATCCAGTTTGCTTCCGCTCAGCATTTTTTCGTTCACCAGACAATGCCTTCCGTTATAAAGTGTATTGAGCAGTTTTAGTTTTAAACCGGTTTTTTGTGCTGTGACGGAGATATTGATCTGTGCATTTTTGATCAGATCATCCAATGTTTTGTCATCCGGATTACTGATTAGCTCCACTTCCCTGCCATGTCCGTTACTGATCATGTTGATCAATGTTTTGGGAGGGTTTAACCCGGCAACTTTTAACGGAATATCCAGATCATTGAATACATGGCTGATCAGGAACTTGACAGCATTTGAGTTTTCAGCTACTGAGAGGTTTCCGTGGTAAAGAACATAAGAGCCTTTCCCGGTTTGGCAATTGACAGTTTTAAAAGGATGAAAAGCAGGCATAAACTCAACGTTGCTGAAGTGCTGTTTGAAATAACCTTCGTCATTTTTTGAAATGGCCAGCAGCAAGTCGGCTTTTTTCAGAATATCTTCGTAGCGTCTTAATTTTACGGCCTCGTTATAGAAATAATACTTTTTAAAAATATCCGATTCAACTTTAGCAAGATTCTGATAATATTCATGCTCAATATTATGAGGCCTTACAATCATTTTCCTTCCTTTGCATACTGAGTCATTTTCCAGCAGAGCACTCGTATGCAACCCTTCCATCAGAATCGGGTAATTATCTTTTATCAGATTGGCGATTAACTTATCAGAATTACGTGAACTGATGATGTACGGGATGCTTTTGAAAAGATGTTTTTTTGAAATATCTCTTTTGTAATACTGTACTTCGTGAAAAAGTTCCGAGAGCATCTCACTGGGCTTCTTTCCGTATTGAAAACAATGCAAATGAACTTTTACACCTTTTTCGGTTAATGCTTTGGCTTTGTAAAAAACATCAATAACACCTCCATAATTTACCGGGTAGGGAATATCAAAAGATATTATATGTAGATGTAAGTCAGACATATTTGCTGTATACTTGTTTTAGAACCTGTTCTTCCTTTTCCCAGTTTAAATCTCGGGCTGCAAAAGTAAGATTTTTTTTCCAACCTGTTAATATTGATCTGTTTCCAATAACTTCGTTTACCTTCCGGGCAATCTCTTCCGGATGATGTCCGGGTATGAAATCACCAATATGATACCGTTCGATAATTTGCTTAATTTCAGGCAATGGTGATGCAAGTACCGGAATTCCCGCATGGATGTAATCAAATAATTTATTTGGCAGGCTGAACCTGTAGTTAAGGTTTGTGTCTTTATCCAGTGTCAATCCTAAATCGGCATTGGCGGTGTACTGCATTAATTCAGTATAAAGTTGTTTCGGTTTGAAGTAAACTCTTTTGGTTAGCGAAAGTTCCCTGACTTTGTCTTTAAGCAGATCGATTACATCGCCACCACCAACGATTAACAGAACCGCTTCATCCGTGATGAACGACATGGCCTCGACCATCTCTTCCGTCCCGCGATCAACATTGATGCCTGAGCCCTGCAGAATAAGAATGAATTTGTCTTCCGGAAGCCCCAGATCAACTCTTGTTTTACTTATGGCTACATTTTGAGACGAGGGAATATTTCGTACAACCTTCGGTCGGATACCGTATTTTTTTTCATACAACCCGGCAATCGAATCGTTAACCGTAATGATGTTCTTTAGTTTGGGAAATATGTTTCGTTCGATTCGTTCCCAGATGCGCTGAACTCTTTTTCTGTTCACCAGTTCCGGAACTTCGGTGAAATATTCATGACTGTCGTAGACAAGAGGAATGTTTTTCAGCTTCGATACCAGATAATTGGGGAGTAAAGTGTCAAGGTCATTGGCCACTAGTAAATCAGCCTTCTTAAAAAGAAGAAGAAAAAACAGACGGACATTGAATGCAGCATAAAAACAAGGCCCTTTTGTAAAGAGCATTTTCATACGCCGGGTAGCGTAAAGCCGTTTATCAATGGGGAGACTGTTTTTTAGTTTCCGGCCCACCAGCAGGATGTCGAACCCCATGTGGCTGAGCGACTGGCATACTTTAGCAACCCGCTGGTCAGTAACCAGGTCATTGATGACCGATACGATGACTCTTTTTGCCAAAGGATTAGCAGTGTAAAGACAGGATTATAATAAGCTTTTTATATTAACTAAAAGATTGTGGGAATATTGTATTGATTTTATATCTTTGAATGATATGTTGATAAGTGAGAACTTTTGCATAAAACCATTTACAACCTTTGGTGTTGAGGTCAGAGCTCAGCAGTTTATTGTTGTTTCTTCCATTGACGATTTATTTGAACTTTTTGAGGAAGGATTTTTAAAAACAAAACCGCGGATGGTTTTAGGTCGTGGCAGCAATATATTATTTACTGATCACTACAATGGATTGATCTTGTCGTGCCAGATCAGAGGGAAAAAAGTAGTGAAGGAAACCGATGATTATATTTTACTTAAGGTGAATAGTGGTGAATATTGGCCCAGCCTGGTGGATGAAATGGTGGAAAA